>DATCXA010000105.1:0-2293 GCA_036566085.1 Propionibacteriaceae bacterium | reverse complement strand
CGGCGGCAACCACCTCCGCGGCGCGGCCGGGCGTCTCGACCAGCACGGTGTCGAAGAACGAGTCGTGAACTACGCGGATCCCTGCGGCGACAAGATCATCGGCCAGGTGTGCGGCGCGATCATGGATGGTTTGTGCGATCTCCCGCAATCCACGCGGCCCGTGGTAGACGGCATACATACTGGCAGTGACTGCGAGTAGGACCTGCGCGGTGCAGATGTTCGAGGTCGCCTTCTCGCGGCGGATGTGCTGCTCTCGAGTCTGCAGCGCCAAACGGAAGCCTGGAGTGCCGTCACGATCTTTGGAGACCCCGACGAGCCGGCCAGGCAAGGTACGTTCCAGGCCTGCGCGGACCGAGATGAAAGCTGCATGTGGTCCGCCATAGAACAGCGGAACGCCGAACCGCTGGCTGGACCCCACCGCCACGTCCGCGCCCCACTCGCCCGGCGGGGTCGTCAAGGTCAACGCCATAAGGTCGCATGCGGCGATCACCATGGCACCGCGGTCGTGGGCCCGATCTGCGATCGTCTGCAGTTCCTCGGTGCTGGCGAGTCGGCCACTAGCGCCCGGTGTTTGCACCAAGACCGCAAAGACATCGACTTCTGAGACGGCATCAGCCAAAGGCTTGTCTGCCACGACCACAGGGATACCGAGCCCAGCGGCCCTGGTAGCTATGACACCGATCATCTGCGGCAACGTATCGCCATCAAGCAGGATCGCTTCTCCCACCTTCGTGCTGCGCCGAGCCAGTGACATGGCCTCTGCGGCAGCGGTCGCCTCGTCGAGCAGGCTCGCTCCCGCTGTCGGCAGGGCGGTGAGATCAGAGATGACTGTTTGAAAGTTGAGCAAGGCCTCGAGACGACCTTGGCTGATCTCTGGTTGGTAGGGCGTGTAAGCGGTGTACCACGCGGGCGACTCCAAGACATTGCGTCGGATGACCGAAGGCGTGATCGTGCCGTGGTATCCCAGCCCGATCATCGATGTCAGTGCTCGATTACGGTTGGCCAGTTCTCGCAATTCCGCAAGGGTCTCAGACTCCGACAGTGCCGGTGGTAGGTCGAGCGGCTTGCTGCTGCGGATCGACTGCGGGAGGGACTGATCGACGAGTTCTTCGAGACTGCTAAGCCCGAGAGCAGCCAGCATCTTCTCGCGGTCGTCCGCCTGGGGCCCTATATGACGCGCGCTAAACGTCTGCGACGGCAGCGAGCTCAGCTGGGTGGTGTCTTGAAGAGTGGCGGTCATCGATCCTCTTTCACGCAGGGTGTGGTGGTTGCCGTCGCTTACGCGATCAGCACTCCCCCTCTGTCACCTGCGGCTTCAGAGTCGCCATAGCGGACGCGGTCTCGATTGCCTGAGAGGTTCCGGGGAGGTTGCCCCTTCGGCGCCACCGACCTTGCATCTCGTGGTGAACTCTCCCGCGCCGCCGTTCAGCAGCGCCCAGATTACTCCAACCGGATCAGCGATTCGGTGCTTCACGCCTATTCCGTGGGCGATCTACGTCGAGCGCGTTCGGAGGTATCCGTCGTGGCTGAAGGGCTGGGGGGAAGCTCAGCCAACGTGACGGTAGACAATCGTGCTACGAGCCGTCCTAGTTAACCCGTGGCGCGTGCCTGACGACGCTGAGACAGCTCGTCGTTCGACTCCCGTGGCTCATCAACCTCGGCTCGCTCGGCAGGCAGGTCAGCAAGGGTGCCTTCGATATCGCGCCAGACACCGCCGAGGGCGATGCCGAACACGCCCTGACCACCTCGCAACAGATCGATCACCTCATCATCAGAGGTGCACTCGAAGACCGACACCCCGTCACTCATCAAGGTGACCTGGGTGAGGTCCTGGACGCCCCGCTTACGCAGATGCTCGATAGCGGTACGAATCTGCTGTAGCGAGATGCCTGCGTCGATCAGACGCTTGATCACCTTCAAGATCAATATGTCTCGGAAGCTGTAGAGCCGCTGGGAGCCTGATCCAGATGCGCTCCGGATTTCGGGGACGACCAAGCCGGTACGCGCCCAATAGTCGAGCTGCCGATAGGTGATCCCGGCCGCGCTGCAGGCGACCGGTCCCCGAAAACCCATGTCGGTTGGCAGTGGCGAAAAGTCGCCGTCGAACAACAGCCCTTGCGCCTCAGCCGGCTCAATGCCGGGCGACTCGGCCGGCCCTGCTGATGCGTCGCTGCTACTCACGTGTTGCCTCCGGATTCTGCCGAGTGATTCTGGCGAATCAAGTTGCTGCGATGGGAAGAGGGGGACCCGGATGAGTTCCCTCCGCGTAATTCCACGGTCGGCATTACATTGA
>DATCXA010000098.1:0-2656 GCA_036566085.1 Propionibacteriaceae bacterium | reverse complement strand
CGCACGCGGCGGCAACGATCAAAGCTGGGCGAAGGCTGCCGGAGAACCGCTGCAATCCGCCGCGATAGTGGGCAGCAAGCCAGTTCACAGGCCCAGATGGCGAGCCAGCTTTGGGCTGCCAGCGTGCGAATACCAGGCTGTTCAACGCCGTACCCACCGTCAGGCCGACTATCAAGGCGCCCAGGACCGCCGTAGTGTATGCCGCCACCATGGGGCTGAAGAATGCTCCGGGCCGGCCCTCGAGCACGGCCACCGGAAGAATCGCCAGCAGCGCGACAATGCCGGCATAGATCAGTGGCCGACGCACTGTCGCCAGAGCCTGCTGGATGCCTACCCAGGCCGGTTCTGCATCCGGGCTGTCGCTCCGAGCCCGCAGTCGCCGCAGCACCGCATCTTGTGGTGCAACCGCCTCGTCCACCACGATCGCGACGGCAGCCGCAATACCGGCAACGACCAGTGCGTTGAGTCCGTAACCGAGGAAATTGAGTACCAGAGCGGCGCTGATCACTGACAACGGCACCGTGATCACGCCGACGATCACCGCCCGCCAGTGGAATCGCAGCGCGAGCAGCGTGAGAAGCAACAGTCCGGCACTGAGCGCGATCGCGAGGCCTAGATTGTCGGCGGCCGCTGCGACGTAATCGGATGGTGCGAACCACGAAGTGTCGGTGTTGATCCCGGTGAGCCCAGGACGAAGTGCCTCAAGGGCGTCCTGGACACCCTTGGTGACTTCGGCCGTGTTGGCCCCCGGGAACTTTTCGACGACCATGATCAATCCGGGCCCGCCGTTGACGACGGCATCTCCAATGAGCGGCTGGGGATCGACCTTGATCTCTGCGACGTCGCCGAGCGTGAGATTACCTGGTGCGCCCTCCAGCGGAACCTTGGCAACCTCGGCAGGATCAGTCAGCTTCTCCAGCAGGTGCCGTACTTGAAGGCGCTGCTGCGGGGTCTCGATGAATCCGCCGGTGCCGGGGGTTGAGGCTTCCAGGAAGCTAAGTGGTGACACGACTTGCGCGTTCCCGGCCGTGCTGATCACCTGATTCAGGGTCACCTTGCGATCACGCAGGACCTGAGGGTCGACCTGCACCTGAAGTTGTTGATCACGCAGGCCCCAGATAGAGACGTTGGCAACGCCCGGCACTCCCATGAGCCGCGGACGTACGGTCCAGCGCGCGATCACCGACTGCTCGATCGGGGTCAACTCTGTGGTGGACATGCCGATCATGAGCACCCGGTTGGCTGAGGACAGCGGCTGCAGCAGCGTCGAGGGCTTCGAAACCTGGGGGAGGGCGCCGCCGTGAGCCTGGCTTAGGCGCTCCTCGATCAGCTGACGGGCGCGGTAGATATCGGTGCCCGGCTCGAAGACCATCACGATCGAGGACAGCCCAGGCAGCGATTCTGATCGAATCACATCCACGCCCTCAACCCCGTTGAGCAGGTCCTGTTCCAGCGGCACTGTGATCAGCTGCTCGACTTCGTCAGCCGAGAGGCCGAGCGCTTCGGTGTGGATCTCCGCATACGGGGGGCTGAACTCGGGCAACACTTCCATAGATGTGCCCCGAAGTTGCACAATGCCCAGGGCCAGCACGCCAATGGCGGCAGCCAAGATCAGGAGACGAAACTTCATTACCCCAGCCAAGAACCGCGCCATCGTTCTCCTCATAACCGTTGTAGGGACATTTACGTCGGGACAGACGACGTGACCGCGTGTTGGAGTCTTTAAATTTTGAGAGTCTGATAAGCGTTTCATATTTTTGTGGATGTTAACCGAGCCAGTTGATTACGATTTAGACACGCATCCAATTACTGCTGGCGCCGGGGGTTATGGAGATACGGGCCGGTCTTTTTGGCATGCAACTGCAGGTCAAACGCCCGGGCTTTTATGCGGTGCAATCGCTTCAAAAATCGGCGGCCGAACAGTCGAAATGTGGGCTTCGGCCTAGCACGAGTCCGAGCGCGTTCGAGCTGTTTAGCCTAGTGAGCGGCGCATCCGAAATAGGGGAGGCCATACCTGAGTGCCCATTCCGCCAAAATATATTTAGTTCGTCAAACTTTGGATTTAGATATTTAGTTTGTCAAACTTTGGATTTCGGCGATGAACAAGATCAATAATCGTCTTTAGGCAGGCAAGCTGATCCCGAATCGCCCCTCGCCCCCAAGCGATGGTGTGTTGCCTGGCGGAATCGTCACCGACCCCCATCGCGTCGATATCGAGGGCACGGCAGGTCGCAACCGCGCGGACGAGATGGTAGCTCTGAGTTACAACGATCAATTGCGAGAGATTCAAGATTCGTCGTGCCCGCAGACAAGACTCGTAGGTGTCAAACCCTCCTGGGTCAACGATCACCTTCTCGTTAGGCAAGCCGGCCCTAATCAAGTAATTGCGCATGGCGACCGGCTCATCAAACTCCGGCGCCAGACGATCGCCCGACACAATGATCATTTCAACCAATCTGGCGTCATAGAGGCGCTTGGCGAGATCAAGGCGGGCCGTCAGGAACGCCGACGGTGTGCCGTCTGGGTTGACTTTCGCCCCGAGCACGAGGGCCGCTGGTGCGGCGGGCACATCAAATTCGGTATAGATGTGGCCGGACGCCTTTGACCGTACGAACGCGACAGCGCCTGCCAGGGCGGCCAGCCCAGCGACTCCCGC
>DATCXA010000073.1:0-18068 GCA_036566085.1 Propionibacteriaceae bacterium | reverse complement strand
GGCGCCAGAACCCCCTGACCGAGCCGCAATGATCTCAGCGGCGATGCTTACTGCGGTCTCTTCAGGTGTACGGCCCCCGAGATCGAGGCCAACGGGACTCGACAGCCGGGACAGCTCTATGTCGGTCAACCCCGCCTCACGCAGCCGCTCCAGGCGGTCGAAGTGGGTCTGGCGCGAGCCCATGGCGCCCACGTACGCGAGCTGGGGAAGCCGCAAAGCCCGCGACAGTGTCGGTACGTCGAACTTCGGGTCGTGCGTGAGGACGCACACCACGGTCCTGGAGTCGAGCTTGCCGCAGTCGGCCTCCCGTTGCAGATATCGGTGCGGCCAGTCCACGACCACCTCTGCGGCGCTAGGGAATCTGTCGGGCGTCGCAAACAGCGGGCGGGCGTCGCAGACCGTCACCCGATACCCCAAGAAGCTGCCGATCCTCGCGACAGCCGCGGCGTAGTCGATAGCGCCAAACACCAGCATGCGCGGCGGCGGCGCGAACGACTGTACGAAGACCCGCATGCCTTCCCCGCGCCGCTCCCCCATCGGGCCATAGCTCAGGCACGTACTCCGCCCCGCGGCGAGGAGGCCGCGGGCGTCAGCGGACAGGGAATCGACGATCCTGTCCCCGCGTGGTGCGCTTGGATCACCGGGTGCCAGCTCAGGCTGAAAGGCCATGCCTGGCTGGGGGCGTACGACCAGGCGTTGCCCAACGACGGTGGTCTCCGGATGGTCGACGATGGTCGCAACGGCCACCGCTCGGCCCGCGTGAACATCTCGAGCGACGGCGTCAAGGCCCGGGAACGTCCTAGCGCTCACAGCAGACGCAAAGACATCCACGGTGCCGCCGCAGGTCAGTGCTGGCGCGTACGGGTCGCCGCCGGAAATTCCGTACCGTACGAGTGCCGGCTTACCGGTTGCAGCGGCTTCTCTGCTGAGCTCGTACACAGCCGCCTCGACACAACCACCAGATACCGAGCCGACGGCTTCCCCATTGGGCCCGACGACCATTGAGGCACCCGGCTCGCGCGGCGATGAGCCGAGAATCGCGACCACCGTACCCATCCCGACGGTTGCGCCGGCCTGCCACCAGCACGCCAGTTCCCGCATTACCTCACGCATGTCACGCCCCCGCTTGCCATCGCCTCGTCCAAAGTGTCGATATCTCGACCCGACGCGAGGTCTGCGCACTCGATCAGGGTCGGCGCATGCCGGTCGAGGTACGCGCGAGCACCTACATCGCCATTCGCGCTCGTGAGAATGCCTGGCCAGTGGGCTCTGCCCAGAACGACCGGGTGTCCGGGTCGCCCGTGGTAGGCAGCGCGGGTCAACGCGCCCACACCCGACCCTTCCTCCAGGACGCGCCGAACTGCCTTCTCCCCAACGTCGGGGAGGTCGACCAGCATCACCACCGCCGCTGGAGCGTCAGCGGGGAGTGCGAGGATCCCGGTGCGGAGGGAGGCGCCGAGGCCGTCACGCCAGTCCGGGGCAGCCGACACGATGACCGGTAGGCCTTGCAATAGCGCCTGCGCCTGTCGTAGTGCCGCCCCAAGGACCACGACGACCGGGCTGCATCCGGCCGCGGCGAGAACGTCGACTCCACGTATCAGCCAGTCAGCAACGAGAGCCTTGGGTGTGCCCATGCGACGTCCCGCTCCCGCGGCGAGCAGCAACCCGCCCGGCGCTCCGCCCTCCCGCATCACATCGAGGCGGCGCGTTTGATCGCCTTGCGGATCCGGCAGTAGGTACCGCAGCGGCACACATTCATGATCTGGTCGATGTCGGCGTCAGAAGGATTCCGCTTGGACTTGAGCAGCGCCGCAGCCTGCATGATCTGCCCGGGCTGGCAGAAGCCGCACTGCGCCACATCCTCCTCCAGCCACGCCTGCTGTACCGGGTGCAGGCCACCGCTGGGAGCCAGGCCCTCGATCGTGGTAACCGACTTTCCCACCACATCGGCCGCAGTGAGTGTGCATACCTGAACCGCACTGCCGTTCACGTGGCAGGTACACGCGCGGCAAACACCGACGCCGCATCCGTACTTCGGCCCCGTTACGCCGAGCAGGTCGCGCAGCACCCAGAGCAGGGGCATGTCGGCCGGCGCGTCGACCTTGACGTTCTCGCCGTTGAGCTTGAATGCATAGCTGGGCACCGCATGCTCCTCAGAAGTTGATCGGGAAGTTACGGGGCTTCTCGCCCGTCGCGCGGGCGTAGGCGTTTGCCACCGCACCGGCCGCTGCCGGAACGCAGAGCTCGCCGACTCCCCCGGGCTTACCGGTCCCGCCGACGAGGTACACATCGCAGGTCAGTGGCGCGTCCGCCTGGCGTGCGTACTTGAAGTCGCTGTAGCTGCCCTCCCGGAACGCGCCGTCATCGAGATGATTCCCGGCCAACAGTACGGTGCTAATCCCGTCGACCAGGCTGCCCATGGCCTGGGCCCGCAGACCGCTGGGATTCACCTGACGCCCCACGTCCAGTGCCATGACGGCTTTGGTGACGCGCGGCTTGGCACCATTGCAGTTGATCTCGACTAGGCATGCCGCGATCGACCGGTACTCGGCATGCAGCGCCACGCCCTGAGCTGTTCCAGACGACATTGATCGGCCCCAATTGCCCTCGGTGGCGACCTTGTCGAGGACGGCGCGAGCATCGGCTGTTTTGAGGAACTCCCGGCGCATCACGACCGGGTCGGTTCCCAGGGCTTTCGCGATCTCGTCGACGAGGATCTCCTCAGCCGTACGCGCCTGGGCAGAATAGACCGACCGCCATGCCGCAGTCGGCATGTCGTAGGACACCTCGTTGATGGTTTCGGTGACGACTCCGAAGTTGTACGGGCAGGACTCGCTGATGCTGAAGAACGCCGTACCGATCGTCGGACTGACGTAGCCGGCATCGACGAGCGCCTGTCCGGTGCCGCTTCCCATATCCAGCTCCACGCACGACGCGCGGTGCTCATAGGTCAGCACCTCGCCGCCTGCGTGCACGGCGCGCATTTGGTGATGGCTGCGGGGCCGTACCCGTCCATGCCGCATGTCATCGTTTCGAGTCCACATGAGCTTCACAGGCTTTCCGATCGCCTTCGACACACGTGCTGCCTCGACTGCCGGCTCGGAGTAGATCCGCCGTCCAAACGAGCCGCCCGCTCGGACTACGTGCAGGGTCACCTCGTCCGCCTCGAGGCCTACGGCGTCGGCGACGGCGGACTGTGCGCCGGTCGGCGACTTGGACGCTACCCAGATCTCTGCCGATCCGGATTGGACATCGGCCACCGCGCTACCGACCTCCATCGGGGCGTGGTTGACAAATGCGAACGTAAAGGTCGCATCCACCCGTTGGGTCAGCGGAGGCGCCGGCGTCATCGGTGGAATCGCTGCCGCGAGTCGACTCTTGATATCTGCGTCGGAGACGCCGTCAACCGTGCCGGAGCCCCAGGACACCTGAACCGCCGACCGTGCCTTCAACGCCTGGTCGAAGGTTTTCGCGCTTACCGCGACCCCGCTCGGCAACTGGGTGACGGCTACGACGCCGGGCAGCTTGAGAGCAGCAGATGCGTCGTAGGACTTGACCTTGCCCTTGAGCGTAGGCGGTCTGATCACGACTGTCGGTAGGGCACCCGGCACATCGAGGTCGAGTGCGTACTTCGCCGCACCGGTCACGATGCTGCGGGCGTCGATCCTGGTCGTGGCAGTGCCGATGAGGCGGTATTCCGATGCAGACTTCGGATCGGTGGACACTGCTGGCACGGTGACCTTGGCGGCCGCTTCGGTCAGTGATCCGTACGTCGCGGAGCGCCCATCAGGGGCCCAGACCTTGGTGTCCCGCGTGGTGAGGTCACGTGCCGGCAGGTCCCACTTCTCCGCCGCCGCGGTGACCAGCCGGGCACGCGCGTCCGCCGCGATCGAGCGCACCGGGTCCCACAGTGAGCGAACCGAAGACGAGCCGCCGGTGGACTGCGCAGTTCCGATGTCTTGTCGAGCGTCCTCCAACGGAGCATCAACATCAACGAGGCGCGCGTCTATCTCGTCGGCAACCACAATGGCGAGTGCCGTCGTAATGCCTTGCCCGACCTCCGCGCGCGGCACCCGGAAGACGACCCGGTTATCGGGCGTCACTTCGAGCACGAAAAGGTGTTGGGCTGCCTTCGTTGCCGCCACCATCACCTCGCCTAGATCGGCGATGTTCTCCGGCTGCGGCAGGCTCGGCACGACGGCGTACGCCCGGCTGGGCGCTATCAGGTCGCCGACGCTGCTGGCAGCAACGGTGAGCACAGGGGCTGCGACAACGTAGGTAAGGAATCTGCGTCGGGTCAGCGGCCCCCCGCTGCTCATGTCTTCCGAAGTCACGGCATCTTCTGAGGCGTGGCTTGGCACCGAGCATCCCTCCTGGTGGATTGGTGTTCGGGCTACGTCAGCTCGCAAGCGCCAGCACTTTGAGCTTGTGCTTTGCCCACGCGGCAGCGTACCGAGACGTACCCCGCCCCGCAGGCGCTCTAGCGGAATGGTGCGCGATGGACTCGCTGATGCCCATGGTTGGCCGGGTTACGAGACCGGACGCCCGGCGTCGAAGGCCTTCGCCATGCCCTGCGCCAGTCATGTCGGCGCAGGAAGCCCCAATATCCGAGGAGCGCCACGAGGAGCACAAACAAACCAAGCCCGATTTGCATCCCACGTGTGAGTCCCGGTGGATAGATCACCCTGACCAGGTAGTGCTCAATGAACCCGCCGCTGTAGCCCGCCTCTCCGGCGCGTACCCGTAAGTCGTTTTCCAGCACCGTGAGCGGACAGCTGAAGCCAGCGAATTCGATCAGAGCACCGTACACGACTGCCGGAATGTGCACCCAGATGATCCAGGGCCACCGCCAGGTGAGAAAGACGCCACCCACAATGAAGCAGATGAAGAACAGGTGGACCATCACGACAAGGTCAGCGCTGGTCCGGTACCACATCTCAAATACCTGCCTATCCAGCCCCACAATAGGCCCAAGGACTCAGGGAGCCAGAAGGAGGATTCATGAAAGCAGTACGGCTTCACAGGTACCACGAACGTCCGTCCGTCGATGAGGTCCCTGAGCCCGCAATAGAGGGTCCCCTCGATGTCTTGGTGCGCATTGGAGCGGCTGGACTCTGTCGGACCGACCTGCACATCTATGAGGGCCAGTGGGAGCATCTGACGCATCCCCAGCTCCCTTTCACCCTCGGTCATGAGAACGCAGGCTGGGTAGAGGAGGTCGGATCGGCCGTGTCCAACCTCGCAGCCGGTGACACGGTGATCTTGCACCCACATATCACGTGCGGATTGTGCCGCTACTGCCGGGCTGGCAACGAGATGCACTGTACGAGCAGCAGATTCCCCGGCGTTGACGGCACCGATGGCGGGATGGCGAATTATCTGCTCACGGACGCGCGGTCGGTAGTGAAACTAGACCCGTCCCTTCAGCCAGCCGATGTCGCCGCGCTCGCCGACGCCGGTCTAACCGCCTATCACGCGGTCAAGAAGGCCTTGCCCTTGCTCTACCCCGGGACGACTGCGCTCATTATCGGAGCTGGCGGGCTTGGCCATATCGGTGTCCAGGCACTGAAGGCCATGAGCGCCGCCACAGTCATCGTCCTCGACCGCAATCAGGCTGCGCTGGATCTAGTGCGCGGGTATGGCCCGGACCACACCGTACTTGCCGACGACGGCGCGGCCCAGAAGATCCTCGACCTCACCGATGGTCAGGGCGCCGAAGTCGTCTTCGACTTCGTTGCCGAGCAGGGCGCCGAAGCGCTGGGCTGGAATCTGACCGGGCGAGGCGGGTCGCATTACATCATCGGGTATGGCGGCACCATAACCGTCCCCGCTATAGACGTCATTTCAAGCGAACGGAACATCGTCGGCAACCTGGTCGGGACGTACAACGATCTTGCCGAGCTGATGACGCTTACGGCGCAGCGCAAAGTACAACTTCACACTCGGACATATCCGCTCGAGGCTGTTAATGAGGCCATGGACGATCTCGACGCTGGACGCCTTCAGGGCCGTGGGATTCTCGTTCCCGGATGACCGATCCAGGCAAGGGTTGCCCGGGGACAGACCGATCGACTTGCAGCGGTCCCATCGGACGATTGAAATCTCATACCTGGTGGGTGATGCCTGGATCGAACCCGTTCCGATAGAGCTAAGTCGTGGGCCAACCTGCTGACGAAACGTCAAATCAGAGCACAGCAGCGCCTCCAACCGCTGAGCAGCCGGCGCGCGCGGGCTTAGTACTGATTTCGCTCATTGCCGTTGCGGCGGTCGCGAATTTGAACCTGTCGGTTGCCAATGTCGCGCTGCCCTCGATCGGCAGAGCGTTCGACTCCTCGCAGACAACTTTGGACCTGATCGCTGTCGGTTATTCGCTCGGCTTGGCCGCTTCTGTCCTCTATCTCGGGGCACTGGGCGACCGCTACGGGCGGAAGTTGATGCTCATCCTCGGCATGGCACTTTCGGTGCCTGCCTGCCTGCTTGCTGCGTATGCCCCTTCCGACGCCGTGCTCTTTGGAGCACGCGTACTCGGTGGAGTCTCCGCAGGCATGGCCTACCCAACAACACTGGCTCTCATCGCAGCGCTCTGGTCCGGTCCGGGGCGTACCAAGTCGATCGCGCTGTGGTCGGCGATCGGCGGCGGCATTGCTGCGCTCGGGCCCCTCGTCGCGGGAGCCTTGCTTGAGAGGTTCTGGTGGGGGTCGGTTTTTCTGATCACTCTTCCGCTAGCAGCAATCGCGCTGGTGCTCGCGGTCATCTTCGTACCGAGCCACGTGAACGAAACGACCGACCCGGTGGACAACCTCGGCGGCGTGCTGTCAGTCGTTTTGGTGGGCACCCTGATTCTATCGATCAATTTCGCGCCAGTACCGAACAAGGGAACCCTGGCACTCGGCCTGGCCGCCGTCGCGGTCGCCGCAGCAATTGCGTTCGTTATCCGTCAGCGCAGGGCCAAGAACCCGTTGTACGACCTGCATGTCGCAGGCCGTCGCATCTTCTGGGTGGCAGCCTGTGCGGGGATCATCGTTTTCGGTTCCCTGATGGGGTCGGCATTCGTCAGCCAGCAGTACCTCCAGAACGTGAATGGCTATTCGACGCTCGAAGCCGGAGCCGCCTTCCTGCCTGCTGTGATCTTCATGATCTTGGTCGCGCCACGCTCGGCCAAGCTTGTCGAGAGCCGGGGTGCAAGGTTCACCCTCCTCATCGGCTACGCGTTCTTGTTTCTGGCTTTCGCGTGGATGCTTCTGCTGTGGTCAGCCGGCAGCGCGTATTGGCAGATCGGGCTGGCCTATGCCTTCATAGGAATTGGCGTGGGCTTTGCGGGCACGCCGGCATCCCATTCACTCACGGGATCGGTCCCGGTGCAGCGTGCCGGAATGGCTTCCGGCACTGCTGACCTGCAGCGTGACCTTGGTGGGGCGATTATGCAGTCGATCTTCGGTGCGCTGCTCACCGCCGGATATGCCTCGGCGTTCACGTCCAAGATCGCAGCATCGCCCAACGCCGATCAGGTTTCTGCCAACGTCCAGAGTCAGTTGACTAAGTCGTTCGCTAGCGCTGCGGACATCGCTCAGCGATATCCGCAATATTCCGAGCAGATCATCACCGCTGCGAAGTCGTCATTCCTCTCCGGCGCCGACTGGGCGTACGCCGCCGGCATTATGGCGATCGTCATTGGCGCGGTGATCGTGTTCTTCCTCTTCCCCGGGAGGGAGCAGGAATCGCAACTTCTCGCCGATTACCATTCCGAAGACATGCGTCGGCGAACGGCGACACCGGCGCAAGTCAAGCCGGCGTCCCAAGTTGAGGACTAGACGCGTAACGCCTGCCAGGCGGTCTCCGGTACCGCGCCGGGTCGCGTGAACCCTTCCGATCCGGCGTGTTGCTTCCTCTGCCACCGATCTGAAGAGAGGCTGCATGTGATGCCAGAGTCGAACGGCCCTAGGAGGGGCGCAGCTCCTCACGCGCACGCTGATACAACCGCGGCATCGGCCGGCGGGCGTGCCGCGATCGATCCAGTCGCGGTCATCCGCTCCAAGGGGTACATCTCAGCGCTCGTGCTGGCAGCGATTTTGGGCATTCCGATCTCAGCCATCGCCTACGGCTTTCTGGCATTGGTTGGAGGGATCCAGCACTTCCTGTTCTCCTGGCTGCCGAATCAGCTCTTTGGTGGCCCTGCACCCGCGTGGTGGCCAGTGCCCTGGCTGGTGCTGTGTGGACTGTTGACAGCCTTGACCATCCGTTACCTGCCAGGCAATGGCGGGCACTCACCGGCATTCGGCTTTACGTCGGGTGGAGGTCCAGTCACGGGACGCGAACTCCCGGGCATCGCCCTCGCCGCGCTGACCACCCTCGGCCTCGGCGCTGTGCTGGGACCAGAAGCGCCTCTCATCGCGATCGGTGGTGGACTCGCGGCACTCGCCGTGCGGCTTGCGAGGAAGGACGCGCCTCCAATGGCGCTGACGGTCATGGCTTCAGCTGGCAGCTTTGCAGCGGTGAGCACGTTGCTCGGCTCCCCCGTGCTCGGCGCTTTCTTGATCATGGAGGTCTCCGGAATTGGCGGTGCCGCCCTGAGCCTCGTTGCGTTGCCGGGCCTCCTTGCTTCGGGCATCGGGGCGCTGGTCTTCGTTGGCATGAACAAGTGGACCGGTCTCGGCACTTTCTCGCTCGCGCTGCCGGCGGTACCACCCGCGATGCCTCCGACGTTGGCCACCATGGCTTGGGCGTTGGTCATGGGAGCGACTGGCGCCCTTCTGGCGTGGTTGATCCGTGCTCTCGCACTCTGGCTTCGCCCAATCGTGCACCTCAATCGGGTGCTAGTGACTTCGGCGCTCGGCCTGCTGATTGGTCTCATCGCCATGGCGTACCAGCTCGTGTCCGGACGGAGTTTCACGCAGGTGCTGTTTTCTGGCCAAAATGCACTGCCCGAACTCGTCGAGCACGCCACCGACTACTCGCTGCCCATAGTCGTTCTGCTCATTGTGTGCAAGGCGATGGCATATGGACTTTCCCTTAGCGCTTTTCGCGGTGGCCCGGTCTTCCCTTCGATGTTCATCGGTGCAGCGGTCGGTATTGCCGCAAGCGGATTGCCCGGCATGAACTCCGCAGCAGCGATTGGCATGGGCATTGGGGCCATGTGCGCCGCCATGCTGCGGCTGCCGTTGACGTCGACTCTGCTCGCAGTTCTGCTGATGGGTATCGATGGTGTGATCGTGACACCGCAGGTTGTGGTCGCGGTGGCCGTCTCCTTTGTCATCAGTAACGTGTTGCCCGTTCCGGGTCCTAAGACCGCGGGGCCTGCGTCGCAGACGTGATTGGGTACGGGACTCCGCCGGCGAAACAACGACGCGCAAGGCCTGATTCAGATGGGTTTCTACATCGGCACAGATCCAGCACTGCTATTGGTCGACCTCTTTCTCTGGCTGCTGCTCCCGTCCGTGCTTGACCGCGTCAACGATGATCCTGGCGCCAATCCCGACTGTCACAATGCCGGCAACCATCTGAGCGGTAACCAGCACACGAGTCACTTCGGTAGTGGCTGTAATGTCTCCGAACCCAACGGTTGCGAACACTGTCACGGTGAAATACAAGGCGTCCGTGCGCGTGAGCGGCTCGCTGAAACTGCCGACAGAAATCGTGTCCATGACGAAATACGTGCCAGCAAACAGCAGCAGAAATAGTGGTGCGCTCGTCGCAAGAGCTCCGACCGCTCGCAGCGCCGGGTAGGTGGCCCGGACGATGGAGCGCACCTGATAAGCCACCAGCCCAACAAGCGCCACAAGCCCAATGAGCAGCATCGCGACGGCGAAACCCACTGAGGTGGTGTCCAAGGGCAGCAGGTAGTAGATCACGACCAGCGCGACCGTAGATGCCAACGCTCTGAGGAGAGTCAGCGAAACTCGGCGAAACCGGCGCCGGCGGTCACGAGGGCCGTCGGCACCAAGGTCTGCGCTTGCAGTCACGGCAAAAGGCTAGCCGTGCACCTGTCGGAAGGATGAAGTTCCAGTCCGACACTCGCGGGCCGAGAGTGACGGAGGGAGCCGTACGAACTTGGCAGCATCTCCCCGATCGTGACTATGCCCATTACGGTGCCCTTTGTGGGCTTCACCCAAGCCGAGTTGCAGTCATTTCGAAACGCGTCGGTTCCCGACCTGGTTGGGCCGGGGCTGAAGTTGCTCTTCGTCGGTATCAATCCCGGCCTCTGGACAGCAGCGACACAGACTCATTTCGCACATCCGGGCAATCGTTTCTATCCCGCGCTACGCCTGGCCGGCATCATCGATCGTGATCTCGATCGAGGCCGCCCAATGACGGATGCGGATCGGGCGTACTTCGTCGAACGTGGCATCGGCATAACCAATCTGGTCAATCGCGCGACCGCCCGGGCAAGTGAACTCGCTGCCGCCGAGCTGAGGGTCGGACGCACTCGGCTCGAGGAATTCCTCATCCAGCATCGGCCCGTAGTCGTCGCCATCGCTGGCGTCACCGCGTACCGGGTAGCCTTCGCCGCCCCGAAGGCCAAGGAAGGCGAACAAGCCGAGCTATTGATGGGCGCCCGGGTTTGGGTGGTGCCCAATCCCAGTGGACTCAACGC
This sequence comes from Propionibacteriaceae bacterium, assembly GCA_036566085.1. Taxonomy (GTDB): domain Bacteria; phylum Actinomycetota; class Actinomycetes; order Propionibacteriales; family Propionibacteriaceae; genus Microlunatus. The sequence goes on along the minus strand of DATCXA010000073.1, from coordinate 7,477 downwards.
TCACCAGACGATCACCAGCCTGGCCCAGGCGTACGCGGAGCCCGCGAAAGTCGCCGGAGTGATCGCCTAGCCCGGGGCGGCCCCCAGCGGCAGATGCCGTGCGGCGGATGTGCTGTGATGTGGGGCATGACTGCGGGCGCGCTCACCACTCTTGGCTACCCGATTGTCGAGCACACCCTGGATAACGGGCTTCGCGTCATCTCCAGCGCAGACCACATTGCACCGTCAGTGGCCGTCAACATCTGGTACGACGTCGGTTCCCGAGACGAGGAGCAAGGCCGCACCGGATTCGCCCATCTCTTTGAGCATGTGATGTTCCAGGGCTCGGCACATGTGGCTTCCGGCCAGCACATTGCCTTGCTGCAAGCGGCCGGGGCCGTTGTCAATGCCACCACCTGGTTCGACCGGACCAACTACTTCGAAACCTTGCCGACCGGTGGGCTCGACCTGGCGCTGTGGTTGGAGGCCGACCGAATGGCCACGCTGCTGGATGCCCTGACGCAGGAGAACTTGGACAATCAGCGTGAGGTCGTCAAGGAAGAGAAGCGGCAGCGCTACGACAACGTGCCGTACGGGGATGTGATGGAGCTCCTCAACACCCTCACGTTCCCGCCAGACCATCCGTACGGGCACACCACAATCGGCTCGATGGAAGATCTGGACGCGGCAACGCTGGAGGATGTGCACGATTTCTTCCGTCGCCACTACGTGCCGAACAACGCAGTCTTGTCGATTGTTGGTGATGTCGAACCCGAGGATGCCTTCGAACGCGCCGAGATCTACTTCGGACATCTCACAGCCGGTGTCAAGCCACCTAAACCGGATGGCGGGCCACTGGGACCGCTGGCTGATATGCCTCGCACGGAGGCCTCGGACAAGGTGCCGGCTGAAGCGGTCTACTTCTCCTGGCGGCTTCCGGCGCGCGGCGGCCGGGATTTCGACGCCCTCGACTTAGCATTCAGCATCCTCGGCCACGGCCAGACCTCCCGGTTACACAAACAGTTGATCCGCAGCACCGAGCACGCCGAGGGTACCGGGGCCTCAACGATGGGTCTCATTGGCGGCAACTCTTTCGGCTTCAGCTACGCCCGAGCCCGCGACGGCGTGAGCCCTGAACAGCTCGAGCAAGAGACGGTGGATGTGATCGACCAGCTGCTCGATGAGGGACCCAGCGAGGAGGAGCTACGGCGTGCAAAAGCCCAATTCGAACGGCACTGGTTGCACGAGTTAGCCCGCGTTGACTCTCGCGCCGATGCGCTTGGTGAATACGCGACGCTCCATGGAGATCCGCAACTGATCAACTCCCGGATCGCCGAGATCACGGAGATCGACAACGGAGATCTGCAAAGCGCGATGCAGCAATGGCTACGGCCGGATCAGCGAGCCACCTTGATTTACCGGCAGGAGGCGGAATGAGGGAATTCCTGCCACGTCCCGCGATTGCCCCGGCAGTTGTCTGGGCCTTTCCGGCGCCACAGCGGACTCAGTTGAGTAACGACATCCCGGTAATGATCTTCCATCTTCCTGGCCAGCACGTGATCGCGGCACATCTGGTCTTAGACCTCCCGCTTAACGCGGAACCCCGCGATACCGAGGGGGTTGCGACCATCTGCGCCAGAACCCTTGATGAAGGGACCCTTCGTCACAACGGCGAGGAGTTCGCCGAGCTACTGGAGACCGAAGGGGCGGGTTTTGGCATTGATCTGTCGCTTTCGGGAACACAAATCGTTCTCGACGTCCCGGCATCACATCTTGATCGCGCTCTCGCGCTGTTCGCCGAGGCGGTAACCGAGCCGTCGCTCGCCGACCGTGATGTCAACCGTCATGTACAGCTCCGGTTGGCCGAGATCGAGCAGGCCCAGGCCAATCCCGCGCAAGCCGCCAGCATCGCCTTCCGGGCCGCGATATTCGAGCAGGCTAAGCGAGCCGCTCGGATGAACGGCGGTGAGCCCCAGACGGTCAGCAATGTGACTCCGGAGGCAGTCGGCGCGTTTCATTCTGATCACTTCGGGCCGGCTGGGGCCACGCTGATCTTGGCTGGTGACTTCGCTGACGACCCGGTCGCCGCGGCCGAGCGCAGCCTCGGATCGTGGCGCAACGACGATCAGCAAAAGGTCATGATCGAGGAGCCAGCACCGGCGCCACGACGTACCGTGCTGATCGACCGGCCGGGCGCAGTCCAAGCCGACGTGCGGTTCGGCAGCTTCGGCATCGATCGACTTGATCCCCGATGGGCCGCGATCAGTATCGCGTCGTACGCGATGGGGGGTGCTTTCTTGTCACGGCTGAATGCAGTGCTCCGGGAGGAGAGAGGCTACACATACGGCGTACGAATGAACTTCGGACCGTTACGAACGGGCGGTTCGTTCGCGGTGCAGGGTTCATTCCGCACCGAAGTCGTTGTCGACGCGCTGGCGATCACCCGTGACTTGATCAAGGTTGACAGCGCGCCATTCAGCAGCCAAGAGGTCAACGACGCTGTCGCCTTCTTCACCGGCGTCTCTCCGCTGCGGTACGCCACCGCCGACGGTGTCGCCGATCAGGCGGCCACTCAGGTTCTCGCCGGGCTTCCCGACGATTACGTCGACAGGAGTCTCGCGCTGCTGCGTTCTGTGACCCCGGAAGCCGCCACCGAGGCGTACCAGTCAGTCGTGCATCCAGATGAGCTGACCCTCGTCGTCGTGGGAGACGCCGAGCGACTCGCTGAACCAATCCAGGCCCTCGGATTCACAGATCTCGAAGTCCGCTCGCCAGCCGACCTGTCGGAATCCAGTTGAGCTAGAGGTCGATCAGCTTCCGATAAGTCAACCGCCGAGCGCGCGCAGCGCTCGCTGCACCGCATTATGAGCTTCGTCGATCTTCTTCTGATATGCCGCTAGATCCCCAGTTGTCAGGGCTTTATCCGCCGCCTCGAAGGCTGCCTGCGCTTCGCTCAAAGCCTTGGTAGCGGCCGGGTTGTCAGGCTTGCCAGTGCCTGACGGAGTGTTGCCATCGGCGCTGCCTTCCTGCGTGTTGCCGCCCGAGCTGCCCTGGAAGACCTGGTCCAGCGCCTGTTGCAGGGTGTCGCCGATTCCGACCGATTGACCGAAGCGAACCACGACGAAGCGCAACGCGGGATAGGACCCAGTGCTGCCCTGACGCTGGGTGTAAACCGGGGTCACATACAGCAGCCCGCCACCCACCGGCAAGGTGAGCAGATTGCCGAACGTCGCGCTTGCCGCGCCCTGGTTCAGGAACGGTCGAAGCCGATCGGCGACCGTCTCGTTGGTCGTCATAGCGTTGAACGATTGCCCCGGTCCATCGATCTGGGACGTATCCGACATCTGCAGGATCCGCATCCGGCCGTACTCAGGGCTGCTGGCGTCAGCGTTGACCGCCATGTACGCCGCCAGGTTGGAGCGCTTGAACGGCACATACGAGCTGGTCAGCGAGAAGATCGGGTCGTTGTCCCCCGGCCACTTCACCGACAGGTAGAACGGCGGTTCCTTGGTCTGGGCTGACGCGCCCGCCACTGGATCGTTCGGGACGTCCCACAGGCTTGACCGCTGGTACCAGTTATCGGGGTTGGTCATGTGGTACCGGGCCAAGATCTGCCGCTGCACCTTGAAGAAGTCTTGCGGATAGCGCAGGTGATCCAGCAGGTCCTTCGAGATCGCCGATTTGGGTTGCACCACATTCGGGAAGGCCTGCGACCAGGCCTTCAGTACCGGATCGGTGTCGTCCCAGGCATAGAGCTTGACACTGCCGTCGTAAGCGTCGACGACTGCCTTGACCGAGTTCCGCATGTAGTTGATGTCGTCCTGCGGTTGGGCCACGACAGTGCCGCCGGCGCTCGTCTGAGCATCTGAGGTGACCTCGTTGAGGTTCACCCGCTCGCTGTTGGGATAGGAGTTCGACGTGGTGTAGCCATCGACGATCCAGACGATTCTGCCGTCCACAACGGCCGGGTAGGTATCGCCGTCAACCTTGAGCCACGGTGCGGCGCCCTGCACCAGCTGCCGTGGCGTGCGGTCGTAGATGATCTTGGACTGCGGATGGACACGATCCGAAAGCAGAATGTTGACGTCGGCGAATTTGGCCGCGTAGAGCAACCGGTTCCACATACTGCCGATCTTGATCCCACCCTTACCGGTATAGGTGTAGGTCTTCGGGTTGCCGCCCTCGCCGCCGCCAGGGGTGTCCAGCTCGATGGGCGGTGTGCCAGCGGGTGCTCCCACGATGGAGTATTGATCTGGCCGCTGACCCTGCAACTCTCCGAAGTAGATGCGCGGCTCGTGCTCCTCGATCAGCCCGGTCGGCGGTATGTCCTTGGCGATCCATTCCGGTTCACCGCCAGGCTGGCGCTTGTTGCCGTACGCCGCAACCAGGCCGTAGCCGTGGGTATAGACGGTTTTCCGGTTGTTCCAGTTATCCTCCACGCCGCTCAGGTCCATTTCGCGGACAGCGACGACAGCATCGGTTTCCCTGCCGCTGATGGTGTAGCGGTCCACGTCGAGGTTCTTGGGAAACGCGTAGTAACCCCGCACCTGCTGCAGCTGCTCGAACGTTGGACTAACCACATTTGGATCGATGAGCCGGATTCCCGGCAAAGCTTCGGCATCAGCCCTCAGTTGACCGGCAGTGGCCGTCGTCTTTGCCGAGTAGTCGGTGATCTCGACCTTGTCCACCCCGTACGCGGCCCGGGTCGCTTCGATATTGGCTTTGATATAGCTACGTTCCTTGTCCGGCTCGTCCGGTCGCACGCTGAAGTACTGCACTGCGCCCGGATAAACCAAACCCAGCACAATCGCGGAGAGCAGCAACAAGATCAGACCGATTGTCGGGACCATCCAGCGGCGGAGTATCGCATTGGCGAAAAACAGCAGTGCGCAAATCGCCGCAATAATGGCCAAGATCATCTTGGCGGTCACCGTGGCCTTGTCCGCGGTGTAGGAAATGCCGGTGAACAAACGGTTGGAGCGTTCAATGGCCAGCGCGTACTGGTCAAACCAGTAGCTGAGACCTTTCACGATCACCGCCAGGCCAACCAGGATCGACAGATGCGCCTGAGCGGCTCGGCTGCCACCGCGACGAGGCCCGCTGAATCGCAAGCCGCCCATGGTGTAGTGGACGATGGCGGCGACGATGGTGCTGAAAACCAGTGCCGCGAAGGCGAAGGACAAGACGAACCGCCACCACGGATAGGAAAAGACGAAGAAACCAACGTCGAGCCCGAACCGCGGATCGGTGATGTTGAACGGTTTTGCGTTTCGCCAGGCAAGGTACTCCAGCACATGGCCGCTGGCCGCGCCGCCGGCGAAAAGCCCGACCACAACACCAGCAGCGACGAGCACCCAGACGAACCGGGATTCCAGCATCTCGCGATAGCGCTCTAGCAGCGGGCTGCTCGGAACCTGGGCTCCCAACCGCGGCCGCAGCCGGTAGGCGATGGCCGCATTTGCGACGACGCAGGTTGCCATGATCAAGCCGAACGATAGGAACAGCGCGATCCTGGTCAGCAGCATCTTGCTGAAAACTGAGGCGTATCCAAAGGACCCGTACCACAAGCGATCGGTCCATACGCTGGTGAAAATGGCAAACGCCACAATCAAAATCGCGACGATGACCAACGTCGGCAGAATGGCGCTCCGTCGCCGGCCAATCCGCAGGCTGCTCAAACTCATCTCTCCTCAACCGCTCTGAGTCACACGTGTCGTCTCGGCAACGACTCGACTGGTCCGAGCGGTTCCGCGGTGCTCGTCCTCATGTCAGCGTATGCGCCCCCACGGCGCTCAGTTCCAAATCCAATATCTCGGCATCAGCAGTGCGGAAGCATGCTGGTGTCGCCTGACACGTTGAGTGTCTGAACTGCCTTGATGGCGTCAGTCAAAGTGGCGATTTTGATCAACGCCATGCCGGTATGTACATCCTCCAGGTCCCGGCAATTAGCCGCAGGGACGAAAAAGGCTACCGCACCGGCCTTCTCGGCTGAGGCGATCTTCTCTTGGACACCACCGATGGCCTGGACATCGCCATTGGGGGTGATCTTTCCCGTTCCAGCGAGGTGACGGCCAGCCAGCAAGGGGCCGTTGGTGATCTTGTCATAGATCGCCAAAGCGAAGACCAGGCCCGCGCTAGGGCCGCCAATCTGCTGTCCGAGGTCGAAGGAGATGTCAGGGTCGTAGCGATATCCGGTGGCCAAGGTGATACCGACGACTGGAACGTCGGACTGGACGTTCGACTCGACGGTCGTCACGCTGACGTCGGTCTGCACCTTGTTGCGGATGACCACGAACCGCACTCTTTCGCCGATGCTGTGGGCGCGTATCCGCTTGGCCACCGCTTCATCGTCGGGCGTGGGAACGCCATCGACTGATACCACCAGATCCCCCGGCAGCAGCAGCTTGTGGGCCGGGCCACCTACCGTCACCGAATAGATGGCCGGCATCTCCGTGACCGGCCGACCGTCGGCGCGTAAGGCGGCTACCACGGCGTCGTCCTGCGCCGTCTCCATCATGTCGGCGTCCTCATTCTCCACTTCCTCCGCCGACTTCCCAGGCGCGTAAACCGCATCCCGCGGCAACACGTCGCGATGCGGCAGCCAGTAGGAAAGTAAGGCTTGCGGCAAGCTGAGCCGGGCGTCGGCCGGGGTAACCGCAACAATCGTCATGTCGAGCTGGCCGGTGGTGGGATAGGTGTCAATCCCCTGCACCTTGATCATCGGCTCCTGGCCCACATTGCCCAGAGTGTCGCGAGTGCCGCCGGGGCTCCAGCTCACAAATGGCACTGGAACCAGAACGAGCAGTACGGCCAAGCAGATAAACGCTAGCGCCGAGACGAATGCGGTCCAGGTCTGACGGGTCACGGCCTACCCGATTACGCCCTGAGCTTGCCACGCTGTGCCCTGAGCCCGTCGAAGGGGCTCGTCCCGCATTTCGTCGTCCTCGCTGGGCAGTCCCACCCACTCTGAATCCCCAGACGTAAAGTGCTGCTCCTTCCAGATCGGCACCTCGGCCTTGACGGTGTTGATCAGGTGTGCGCACGCAGCTAATGCTTCACCACGATGAACTGCGCCGACAGCCACCACCACGGCAATGTCGCCGATCTCCAGGTGCCCGACGCGGTGCTCGACGGCGATGGCCAACACATCGTGCTGATCGGCCGTCTGCTCCGCACACTTTGTCAAGACGTCAACCGCGCTGGGATGCTGGGTGTAATCCAGCGAGACGACCTCCGACTCATGGTCGCGGTTGCGCACGGTACCGACGAACAATGCGATGCCACCGACTTCCGGCCCTGAGACGAGCCCGAGCGCCTTGGCGACATCGAGCGGAGACTCGCTAATGCCGACCTGACGGATCTTCGCTGGCATGGCTCGACCTTAGTACCCAATTTGATTGCTTCGCTCGCTGCGCTCGCGAAGCAATCAAACACCGGATCACGCGCCGCTGTCCTGGAGGAACGAGCCAGCAGCCAGCCTCCCTGATAGTCGCGGCTT
>DATCXA010000062.1:0-2458 GCA_036566085.1 Propionibacteriaceae bacterium | reverse complement strand
AGGAGGTCGATCGGGTCCTCGGCACCGACACCTCGCTGCTTCCCACCTATCAACAAGTGCAGGGCCTGACCTACGTCAATCAGATCCTCAGCGAAACCCTACGACTGTGGCCCACTGTGTCAGGGTTCACGCGCTACCCGTACGAGGACGCCATGGTCGGGCCGTACTTGATGCCGAAGGGATCCTCGATTACCGCACTGACGATCATGCTCCACCGCGACCCGAGTATCTGGGGCGCCGACGCCGAGGAGTACAACCCGGACCACTTCCGCCCCGAGACCCGGTCGCAGCTGCCGGCTAACGCATTCAAGCCCTTCGGTTCTGGTCAGCGGGCTTGCATCGGGCGCCAGTTCGCCATGCAGGAAGCGATGCTCGTCCTCGGCATGCTGCTGCAACGCTTCGAGTTCGTTGATTACCTGAACTATGAGCTGAAGGTCAAAGAGGGTCTGACGATCAAGCCCGAGGGTTTGCTCATCAAGATCAAGCAGCGTCCGGGCCGAACCACCGGCATCGCACCGATCGCGATCACCACCCCGACGATCAACGGGCAAGCCGCTGAGCCCAAGTCGCGCCCACAGCGGACGGCGGAGGGACACAACACGCCGCTTATGGTGCTGTTCGGTTCCAACCTCGGAACCGCAGAAGGGATTGCCAGTCGCATTGCCCAAGATGGGTCAGACCGGGGTTATGCCGTGACCCTTGGTGCCCTGGATGATCACACCGGCGAGCTGCCACACGACGGAGCGCTGATCGTGGTGTGCGCCTCTTACAACGGCAAGCCGCCGGATAACGCCGAGCGCTTCTGCCGCTGGATCACCGATTCGGCCACACCCGCAGATGCCGGTTCCGGTTTGGCCTTTTCGGTCTTCGGCTGCGGCAATATGGACTGGGCCTCGACGTACCAGGCCGTACCGACGCTGATCGATACACAGCTTGAGAACCACGGTGCCCACCGGATCCATGCCCGCGGTGAGGGTGACGCTCGCTCTGACTTCGACGGTCAGTTCTCCGAGTGGTACCAGGGCCTGTGGCCATCGCTCGCCGACGGACTCGGGCTGGGCACGGAGTCGACAACGGCGTCTACCACTGAGCCGCGGCTACGCCTCACCATGGAGAACAAGCAGACAACCAACCCGGTGGTGATGTCCTACCGGGCTCATCCGTCCATTGTGGTAATCAATCGAGAGCTACTCAGGAATGGTCAGTCAGCTACCGACTCGCGATCGGCCCGCCATATCGAGTTGGAGTTGCCGGCCGGACTGGAGTACCAGACCGGTGATCACCTCGGCATACTCCCTCGCAACAACGTCGACCTCATTCGACGGGTGATGGCTCGGTTCGGTCTTGACGCCGGCACCTATATCACCATCAATCCAGCGGGCGGCGGCACGTACACCCATCTTCCGCTGGGAGAACCCGCGCCGCTGCTCGGCATCCTCGGAGCCTGTGTCGAGTTGCAGGACGTCGCAAGCCGCAATGATCTTGCTGTACTCGCCCGATACGCGACTGATCCCGATCAAGCGGCCGAGCTGACGGCCATGTCCGGCCTGGACGACGCCGGCCGTGCGGCCTATCGGGAGAAAGTGGCAACGCCGCGGCAATCGGTGCTCGAGCTGCTGGACGACTTCCCCAGCGTCAACCTGCCATTCAACGTTTACTTGGAGCTCCTGCCGCCGATGCGGCCGCGCTACTACTCCATCTCCTCTTCTCCCGCAGTCGCAAGCAGCTGCCACATCACGGTCGGTGTGGTGCATGGTCCGGCCAGGAGCGGGGATGGGTACTTCAACGGCGTTGCCTCCAACCACCTGGCGAGCAGCATGCAGAACAGCACGCAGTTCACTTTTGTTCGCAAGCCGACCATCCCGTTCCGGCCGCCGGAGAACCCGCACCTTCCGATGATCATGGTCGGAGCAGGCACCGGAATGGCGCCCTTCCGTGGTTTCCTGCAGGAGCGCGCAGCGCTCGCGGAGAAGGGTGTCCCCGTTGGAGAGTCGGTGCTCTTCTACGGCTGCCGAAACGCAGAGCACGACATGCTCTACGCCGACGAGTTGAAGTCTTTCGAGGAGTCGGGGATCACCAAATTGCAGGTGGCGTTCTCTCGCGAGCCCGGGCAGCCTCGAACGTTCGTTCAGCACTTGATCGAACGCGAAGGGGATCACGTCTGGGAGCTGATCGAGGCCGGTGCGGTGATCTACGTCTGCGGCAATGCCAACACCATGGCACCCGGGGTACGCGCTGCGTTGATGGACATCTACCGCGCCAAGACCAATGGATCGGATCCCTCTGCGGACGAGTGGTTCAAAGGACTGCGCGACGCCGACCGCTACCTGGAGGACATCTGGGGAGAGATGGCGTCAGGGCTCTGAGAATCTCATCGTTGCCCGCGCTGCGCTCCGCTAGGCGGGGATTGCGGCTGGTTTTGGCACGGCAGCCTGCCAGGCTGCAGCGCTGAAGGCGG
>DATCXA010000033.1:0-6313 GCA_036566085.1 Propionibacteriaceae bacterium | reverse complement strand
GCCGCTACTGGAGATGCCCGACGTTGAGAACATCGAGATCCACGGTGGGGACTCAGTCGTGGTCCAGTTCGGCGACGGACGTCGGCGGCAGATGCCGCCGGTCGCTGACAGCGATGCGGAGCTCGTAGAGGCAATCCGCTTCCTCGGTCAGAACAGCGAACCTTCCCGGCCATTCGACGATACGCATCCCACGATGACCTTGGCTCTCGGCGAGCGATTTCGCCTGCACGCCATGGCCTTCGGCTTGTCGTATCGGCCCAGCATCGTCATTCGGCAGCACACACTCACCGACGTATCTTTGGCCGATCTTGCTGAGGGCGGTCTGATGCCGTATCAGGTAGCGCAATTCCTAGACGCAGCGATCTTGGCGCGGAAGTCAATGGTCATTTCCGGTGATCAAGGTGCAGGCAAGACGACCTTGCTACGGGCCTTGATCAATGCCATCCCATTCAATGAACGCTTCGGCACATTGGAAACCGACTATGAGCTGATGACCCACCTGCAGCCCGGCCGAGAGAACATCTTGGCTCTCCAGGCCCGTATCGGCCATGGTGAAACGTCCGGAGGGGTTCGTATCGGCGACTTCACGATCTCCGAGCTCGTCCCGGAAGCGTTGCGGCAGAACCTGTCCCGGCTGGTGATCGGGGAGGTTCGCGGTGGTGAGGCAGCGGCCATGTTTGAAGCCATGCAGGCAGGCACTGGCACGCTCAGTACCACGCACTCGCACTCGGCGGAGTCAACGATGGATCGTCTGGCGTCCCGAGTTGCACAAGGCGGGGTTCTCACGGTAGAAGAGGCGTACCGCCAGATTGCCCACAACATCCATCTCTTTATCCATGTGAAGCTCGTGGATGAGACGTGGAAAGGTGGCACGCGTCGCCGCTATGTGTCCGAGATCCGGCAGGTGACACGCGCAATCGAGCATGGCCGCCCGGTCACCCACCTCACCTATCACGCCTCGGGAACCGGAAGTCAGCCTGCTGGATTCTTTCCCGACGCCGACTTCGAGGCCGAGCTGCTGCCATTTCGTCGAGATCTTCCGCGCTCGATGCAACGCCGATCAGATGTGGAGCATTAGTTGTGACCAGCATTCTTGCGATCACAGCCGGCCTGTTGATCATCGGCGGGCTGCTGGGAATCGTCTACGGGCTACGGCGCCAAATCCGACCGGCCAGCCAGCGAACCGAATCAATCCAGCAATGGTGGGCAAGGGTCACTCGACGCCCACGGGGGTCGCGCGGTCGACAACGTGACCTGATCTTGCTGCTCAGCATGATCATCGGCTGTCTCCTTGCAATGCTCACCGGCTGGCTGATCTTGATCGTGGTGCTTCCGCTGCTGGCGCTTGGTCTGCCTTACTTGCTGATCCTTCCTAAGCCACGCGACATCCAGCTACTTGAGGCGCTGGATCGCTGGGTGCGCTCACTGGCGGTGACACTCGGCACCGGCAAGTCGATCACCGATGCCATCCGAATCTCGCGGCGTACGGCTCCGCCCTTGCTTGCCGACGAGATCAACTTGCTGGTGACCAGGCTGAATAACCGGTGGGAGACCCGCGATGCGCTGATGCGATTTGCGGACGCGCTCGACTCGCCGGACGTCGACGGCGTGGTTGCTGCGCTGATCTTGGCATCAAGCCGGGGCGCCAACGGCGCCTCGGTCACGCTGCAGGCGCTTGCCGACTCCATTCAGGCACAGCTCAAGGGGCGACGCGTAATCGAGGTTGAGCGATCCAAGCCGTATGTCGTGGTTCGGCAGGTGACGGTGATTTCGCTGTCCACCCTCGTGCTGGTGTTCTTGCTTTCTCCAAACTTCTTCGCGCCGTACCGGACGCCGCTCGGTCAGACCCTGCTGTCGGCTTTGCTGATCATTTACCTCGCCTCTCTTCTCTTGATGCGACGTAAGGCTCACCAGCCGGATCGACCACGCATCCTCGTCGGAGAACACCGATGATCATCAGCCTGGTGCTGATTTCAGGGATGTTGATTGCTGCAGGCCTGTGCTGCCTTGTCGTCGCCTTGGCACGCTCCACCCCACGTCTAGAGGCGGCGCTAGAACGCATCGGCACCGATAGCGTCAACCGCCTGCCCTCAAACGACATCGGTCCGATTAGAAGTCGCTCCGAGCGCCTAGGCGCCGTCATTCATCGCCTCCTCCCGATTCCGCTATCTAGCGGACAGCGGCGCGCCCTTCGAATCCAAGACAAGGCGATCGCGGAGTTCTACGCCGACAAGGCTGTAATGGCGATCATTGGTGCGGTACTCCCTGGGCTGGCGGGCTTCGCATTTACCTATCTCACTGGACGCCTCAGTCCAATACCTGCAATCGCTGCCGTGGTTGGCGCTGTGATCGGCTTTTTCATCCCCGACCTACTGCTCCGCCGAACGACTGACAACGCTCGAACGGGCGCTGCCGAGGCGCTCTTGGTCTACATCGATCTGGTGACGTTGGAAAGGCTAACGAACGCCTCAGCGACCCAGGCTCTTCACAATGCCGCCGCGCTCAGTGACGTCCCGCTGTTTGTCCAAATCCGGACGGCGTTGGAACGGGCCCGGCTTGAACAGCAGTCCCCGTACGCCGAGCTCCGCAGGCTGTCCGATGAGCTCAAGCTCCCCGAACTCGCTGACATCGCCGACGTAATGCAGCTCGACGAAACTGGTGCAGCTTTGTCTGGCACGCTGCGGGCTCGGGTACGGGAGCTCCGCGACGCCCACTTGACCCGGGAACAGATCAAGGCCAGCGCGGCGGCCGAGGGCATGACGATCTATATGACGTTGCCGGCATTGATCTTCGGTCTGATCTTCCTGGTTGCCGCCATGCTCAGGATCCTGGCGGGCTGATGTCTAGATGGACAACACCTCAAGCGAACGGACAACACTTGGCCGTTCCCATGGCATACAAAGCCCGGAACAGTGGGTGTGGGGTCTTAGCCGCGAGCGGCTTCAAGAGGTGGAAGGGGATGGGGCATGGCTGAGCGAGTGATCCGTTGATGGCTCGACTGATTCGCGGCCTCGGATCACTCGCGGTCCTGCTTCTTGGTATTGCCGGTGTGCCGCTGGCTCTGGCATTTCTTGGCGGCAATCCACTGCCACATGAGTTGAGCTGGAGCGCAATGCGAGAGGCGCTCTTCGCACCTGTCGACGGGGTGGTCCTGGTCGGATTGATCACGATCATCGGCTGGCTGGCGTGGCTGGTATTCACGCTGACGGTGATCAGTGAGCTGGTGGCGTTGGTTTCCCGGCAACGCGTCCGGATCCGCCTACCGGGACTGGAGGCCCCACAGCGATTCGCGGCCGGCCTGCTGATCTCGGTGATCACAATGGTCTCGGTGCCGCAGGCCGTGCAAGCAGATCGCTATCCCGAACAGCCGGTCGTCACGAAGATTGCTCCTCAAGAGCCTGGTCCATTGATCGGCGAGCCGTCCGAGGCACTCACGCCGCAAGCGGCCGCTGCTCCACGAGCAGAGCGAGTCGATGACGACGGGCATCACCACGTGGTGCAATCGGGCGACGATCTGTGGAGTTTGGCTGAGCGGTACTACGGAAATGGCCGAGATTGGCGCAAGATCGCGGCGGCAAATCCGACGGTGCTGACCGGTGGGCCTGATCGGCTGCAGATTGGCTGGCGCCTGAAGATTCCAGACCTTGACGATGATTCTCGGCACAGGCACCAAATGATGATCACCGTACGCCGCGGCGATTCCCTTTCAGCGATTGCGGAGCGCGAACTTGGCGCCGCGTCACGCTGGACCGACATCTTCCGTGCCAATCGCTCTCAGCTCACTGACCCGGATGAACTCGTCCTAGGCATGCGTCTGGCCCTGCCGAAGCAGAAAAGATCGGAGGCCACGGCTACGCCGAAGGGCGATGATCGGCATCGTCACGGAGAGGATTCGCATCAGCGGCATGATCAGTCTGTGTCTCAGGTTGAGCCGTCCGCCTCGTCAAGTCCGCCTTCGACCGAACCGTCAGGCGCGTCAAGTCCGCCTTCGACCGAGCCGTCAGGAGCGCCAAGCCAGGCGGCGCCAGCGGACGAGGTGCCAACGAGCGCCGCCCCTGCGGTTGACCTTCTGGCGTTATCGCTGCTTGGAGTCGGCGGCTTGTTGGCAGCCGGGGTGATCAGCGGGCTGGCGTGGCGGCGGCGCCTGCAGCTGCAAATGCGGCCGCAGGGCCGACGTATCGTCCACCCCCCGCCGCCGGCACGAGCTGTCGAGGTAGCGCTTGGCCAGCGGCAACGGCCATTGAGCCTGCGTACCCTCGATCGCGCCATGCGGGCGATTGCGGCTCATTGCAAAGACGCGGGTGTCGCTCCACCACCACTACAGCTCGCCTTGATCAGTGAGAGCCAGATCGAGCTGCGACTGCGAGAGCCCTGCTCGAACGCCCCCGTTGGTTTCACCGTACGCGGGGGCTCCTGGTTTCTGGATCAGCATGATGTCGAGTACTTGAGGTCTGTACCAGGACTAGGCGAAGCCCCGCGTCCCTGGCCTGCTCTGGTCACGCTGGGCCGCGACAATCAAGATCGGGTGGTGCTTGGTGATCTTGAGGCTCTCGGCCTGTTGGAACTGCAAGAAGGATCCGGATTCGCGGCAGCCGATCTGCTGGCCGCCATGGCTGTGGAACTCTCTTTCTCTCCATGGGCCGACGAAATGATCATTACCTTGGTAGGCGGCGGCGAGCGGCTACCCCAGGCACTTGGCAAGCACAATGTCATCCGCGTTGACGACTTCGACGGCTTGCTCGACCGGCTTGAGCAACGCGCCGCCGCGCAACGTGTGCATCGCAGGTATCCGGTGTTGAGTCAGCACCGCATTGATCCCGAACTGGCTGATCCATGGACGCCCGAAATCATGCTCGTGGAACAGGAACTGACGGTTACCCAGCGCACTCGGCTGCGGACGCTGCTCGACTCCGGGCCGGGGGTGGCGATGGCCGCTGTCGTGACGGGATCAGCCCCGGGTGCTGCCTGGTCCTTGCGTAGCGATGCAGCATCAGCTGAGCGTCACGTCGTGCTAGAGCCCGCCGGCATCTCGCTATCGCCGCAATTGTTGGAGCCCGCCGAAGTGACCGCCGTAGTTGATCTCATCGAGGTCACGGGAAGCGAAGCGACAACACCGGCTCCCTGGTGGAGCGAGGTCGAAGTGCAGCCTGAGCCGCCGCCCGACAACGTGACATACCTGGACAGCAGATTGACCACGTGGGGAACCGCAGGCACAGCAGAAAGGGCCTTGATCATGGAGGCAGCGATGGACCCGGACCGGAAGGTCCACCATCCCATCCTCCAACTGCTCGGTCCGATTGAGCTGATTGGTGCGACCGGTCCAGTACCGCCGCGTGCCGCCAAGCAATGCCTGGAGTACTGCGCATGGCTGCTGGAGAACCCGGGCAGAACGGCTCAGGCAATGGTTGCCGCACTTGCCGTAGCAGAGGGTACGCGCCGCTCCAACATGAGCCGGCTGCGCAGTTGGCTGGGCAGCAGCACGGATGGAGAGGCCTACCTTCCGGACGCCTACACGGGCCGGATCAGCCTGCATCCGGCCGTCAGTTCCGACTGGCAGCGCCTCCAGATCCTCACCTCGACCGGCGTCAACCGCGCTAGCGATGACAGCCTCAAGACGGCACTCGAATTGGTCCGGGGCGCTCCTCTTGCTGACGCTGCGCCTGGCCAGTGGCATTGGGCCGAAGAGCTACGGACCGACATGATGTCTTGCGTACGCGACATCGGCGTCGAGCTTGCCGACCGAGCCCTTCTCGTGGGAGACCTAGACCGCGCTCGTTGGGCAGCATCTCGCGCCTTGCTTGCCGCGCCGGGTGATGAGCTTTTGCTCGCGGTGCGGATCCGCACCGAGCACGCGGCCGGTAATGCCGCAGAAACGGAGCGACTCTCACTCCAACTCGCGGCGCAAGCTCGCACGCTCGGCGTAGACCTTGATCCCGAGACGGTCTCGCTCCTGCAACGGGTTATGGAAGGGCAGGTCCGCGCCCGGCTGGCGTGAAGATGAGCGCTTTTCGGAAGGGAGATTATTAACGAACGCGAATCTGCGTTCCATCATGTTGCAGTTTTCGGTGCCTCACGTTGCAGCTTTGCAATTTCTTTGATTCTTTGGAATGCTTCCACATTGCCCATCGCATCATGAACTGGGTTGTGATCGTGGGGTGTCACCCTGAAGCGCTTCCATGACTGTGTGTCGCCCCAGTTGTTTTGAAGTCCTGCCCAGAAATCACTTATGCGACGACCAGAGTGGCCGAATGGATTGTCCATGTCCGCTCTGTCAAACATAGCTGCGATCCATTGCCAGTCCCACGCCACATTG
>DATCXA010000026.1:0-2856 GCA_036566085.1 Propionibacteriaceae bacterium | reverse complement strand
TTGATCATCGTCGGTTACCTGTTCGTCGAATTATCCGTGGTGGGTGCCTTCGCCTTCGTGCTGGGAGTGCTCACCGATGCGCCGCTCGCCGCAGTTGGCGGCGCTGTGCTGTTGATGATCTTGTGCGCAATCTTGGACTCCATTACGGCCTTGGGCAGCATCCGGGACGGCTTGCCCGGCCATTACGCCTACGCCTGGCGCGATGCCCTCGCGCCAACCGTGAACTATTCAGACATGATCACTGGCGCACTGTGGTCCATCGGCTACGCGATCATCGCGGTCTGGTTTGCCTTCTGGTACTTCCTGCGGAAGGACATCACCAGCTGAGTGGCCTATCCATGCAAAACTCGCTCACATGGACGTCTTGCAGATAGCACAGCATGCTGATGACCTTCCTCGGGCGCAGGCTTTCTACCAGCGCTTGCTTAACACCGAGCCCGCCGGGATCTTCGACCCGCCGGGGCTGTTGTTCTTCCAGGCAGGCCGGGTACGACTGCTGCTGGAGCAGGCCGCCACGAGCGCGCTCATCTATTTCAAGGTCGACGATGTGCGAGCGACGCTCGAATCCCTGCGTGCCGAAGGTGTGGAGATCGTCGCTGAGCCGCAGGTCATCTTCAGCCATAGCGATGACAGTCTCGGCCCCGCGGGGTCGGACGAATGGATGGCATTTGTGAAAGACTCCGAGGGCAATACGGTCGGCCTGGTGAGCCACCATAAGCGGGAGCATTCCTGACACGCCTCATGACGCACGGAGCCGCAGCAATTGAGCACGGTTGGCACATTCTTGGATGCTTCTGGCAGAATGCAAGCCGCATCTGTTGTCGTGCGGTGCCCTCTCAACCCGGACGACTCAGATCCATCGAGATCATCGCGTGCGCGCCCCACCGCGTGAGGATGGGATCACCACAAGCGCGACGGGTCTACGGGCCTTGTCGCACTACCACCACAGGAGTGACCACACACGTGGCTGTCAAGATACGTCTCAAGCGATTCGGCAAGATCCGGTCGCCGCATTACCGCATTATTGTTGCCGACTCGCGGACCAAGCGGGATGGCCGCGCCATCGAAGAAATCGGCAAATACCACCCGAAGAACGACCCATCGGTGATCGAGGTGAACTCTGAGCGGGCCCAGTACTGGCTATCGGTTGGCGCCCAGCCAACTGATGCTGTCATCGCCTTGCTGAAGCGCACTGGTGACTGGCAGAAGTACTCAGGTGATGCCTCGCCGTCCGGAGTCCTGCCGCAACCTCAAAAGCCTGATAAGACCGATGCGTTCAACGCCGCGCTCGCTGATGCCGGACAAGAACCAAGGACGACCGCGGTTCGAACAGCGAAGAAGGCCGCATCAAAGCCTGAGACCCCTGACACTGACGAAACTTCCGTGGAGGGCACTCCACAGGAGGCTCAGCAGGCTGCCAGTGCCGGTGTTGCCGATGCGGGGCCCAGCGAGTCCTAATGCTTGCCGACGCACTGGAACATCTGATCCGCGGCATCGTCTCCCGTCCCGACGATGTCACCGTCAAGGACAAGGAACTGCGCCGCGGGCGGATGCTCGAGGTGCGCGTGAATCCCGACGATGTGGGCAAGGTCATCGGCCGCTCCGGCCGTACCGCAACTGCGCTGCGCACCGTGATTGGCGCGCTCGCCGGAGCACAGGACGTACGCATTGACTTCGTCGATGTTGACAAGCTCGCTCGTCGCGGCGGCGGTGGCCGGCGCCGCTAGTTGGCCCGGACACCCGAGCCGGCTTGCAGTGCAAACCATCATTGTTGGCGTCATCGGCCGAGCGCACGGCGTACGCGGCGAGGTTGCGGTCGAGCTGCGGACCGATGAACCGGAGCGCCGCTTCGCGCCCGGCCAGATACTTGGTGAAGAGGGCGGCTCGCGAATCTTCACGGTGCAGACGGCTCGCGATCACTCTGGCCACCTCCTGGTGAAATTCGCTGAGGTTATCGACCGGACCAGCGCCGAGGCGGCTCGTGGCGCGCTCTTGATCGCCAGCGTCGAACCGGACGAGCAGCCTGAGGAGCCGGAAGAGTTTTATGACCGCCAACTCATCGGCCTGACAGTCACGAGGCCTGATGGCGCCGAGGTCGGCATGGTTGGTTCGGTGTTGCACCTGCCCGCTCAAGATGTGCTGGAGATTGAGACGGCCACTGGCACCAGGCTGGTGCCGTTCGTGGCGGCATTGGTTCCTGAAGTTGATCTCGATGCCGGTCGTCTGACCGTAGTCGATGTCGCCGGCTTGCTCGATGATCGGGAGGAAGCCGATGAAGATTGACATCATCTCGATTTTCGTCGACTACTTTGAACCGTTGCGCCTGTCACTGGTGGGCAAGGCGATCGAGAACGGGCTCGTCGATCTTCGCCTTCACGATCTTCGCAATTGGACCTTTGATCGACATCGGACGGTCGACGACGCACCGTACGGGGGAGGGGCGGGCATAGTGATGCGTCCGGAGCCTTGGGGATTGGCACTGGACGCAGTGACGGCTGAAGAAGCCGATCCGCGACTGCTGCTGCTCTCGCCATCTGGTCGGCCCTTCAACCAGGCCCTTGCCCATGAGCTAGCCACGGAACAGCACTTGATCTTCGCCTGTGGTCGCTATGAGGGCATTGACGCTCGCGTCGTCGAGGACGCCGCTCGGCGACTGCGCGTCGACGAGCTCAGTATTGGCGATTACGTGCTCAGTGGCGGCGAGGTGGCGGCGATGGTGGTGATCGAGGCTGTGGTTCGGCTGCTGCCCGGGGTGATCGGCAATCCGGAGTCTTTGATCGAGGAGTCCTACGGTGCCGACAACGAGGGTCTGCTCGAAGGGCCGGTGTATACCAAGCCTTTTAGCTGGCGTGGTTT
>DATCXA010000005.1:0-2246 GCA_036566085.1 Propionibacteriaceae bacterium | reverse complement strand
GTCATATAGCTATCTTTCACTGGGCCGCCAGCCCGGCAGAGCATAAGGCCGAGGTCGTCGCCGCGTACTGCGCGGACCAACGCCAGACGTCTTGATCGTTGTCGCGCTTCTGATGGGAAACGTACGGGTTGAGGTCCGGTTCGCTGATCGTTTTCGCACTTCTGGTGGCAGACGTACCTGTCGGAGCCGTTTAACGCATCGTTTTCGCGTTTCTGGTGGAAGACGTACGCAATGGCGCAAGAAATCAGCGCTACGCGCCCCAACCGGGGTACGGCGCCGTCCGTTCATTGCTCTGCAGCCAGTAATCCAGGTGGTCGACCACCAGACCTTCGGCATCGAACCGCAGAACCGTCACACCCGCCAGGGTTATCGCCTGGCCCGCCTCGATGAAACTTGCCCACCACTCGACTGCAGCGCGATCGCCCGTGGCAATGGGCTCAGCAAACCGGCATTCGACCGCCTCTTCAACGGCGAACTGACGCTCCACATAGGCCAGCGCCCCGCCGACCTCGGGTTGGCGAAACGGGCTTGATCGATAGCTCGCCGCTTCGTTGTAGAGCCCGGCAATCTGCTCTGACTGCTTCGCCGGCCAGGCGCGCTGCCACGTGTCGGCCCAGCGCCGCGCGGCGGATTGCACATCCACGATTGCCGCCTCCCCTGCCTTCGTCGCCCGGAGTTTAGTCAAAGAAGAGCCGGGTACCTCCTCAAAGACCACTGCCAAGAGGGATGGGGAAATTGCCGTGCGCATCGCCTTGGTGTCTGAACACGCAAGCCCATTGGCCGCGATCGGCGGCGTCGATGCCGGAGGTCAGAACGTTCACGTCGCGGAGCTGGCTGCCGGGCTGGTTCGGTTCGGTCACTCGGTCGCGGTTTACACCCGGCGCGACGATCCAGACCTGGCTGAGCGGCTGACCACCTCGGCAGGCTATGAGGTGGTACACGTTCCCGCTGGGCCGGCGGCGCCGGTCTCCAAGGACGAGTTATGGCCCCACATGGGCGCCTTCGCTGACCGTCTTACCGAGATGCTGAAGTTTCAAAGGCCCGACCTCGTGCACGCGCACTTCTGGATGTCGGCCTGGGCCTCCGCAGCTGCCGCAGCGCGGCTAGGTCTCCCGCTGCTCGTCACCTTTCATGCGCTGGGCACGGTCAAGCGGCGCTACCAAGGCCCCTCGGACACCAGCCCACTGAATCGGATCCGCGTCGAGACGGCGGTGGCAGGTGCTGCCGATCACATCGTGGCCACCTGTGGAGACGAAGTTCGAGAGTTGGGCCTTTTGGGAGTTCCTGCCAGCAAGGTGTCGGTCGTGCCATGCGGCGTTGATCTTGTGCACTTCTCGCCAGCTCGGGCGACGAGCTCCTCAGCAGCCGTGCCAGGGAGAGTTTGCCGTTACCGGTTGCTGAGCGTGGGTCGACTGGTGCCGCGTAAGGGTTACGACACGACTATTGAAGCTCTGACCTTGTTGCCGGACACCGAATTGCTGATCGCTGGCGGTGCGGATGCGACGCCAGAGCCCGAGCATGATCGGCTAATTGGGTTTGCCGAGAGGCTCGGAGTGGCTGACCGGGTACGGCTCATTGGCCAGGTCGCGCGTGCGGACATGCCGGCGCTATTGCGCTCTGCGGATCTGGTGGTCTGCTCACCCTGGTACGAGCCGTTTGGCATTGTGCCGTTGGAAGCCATGGCCTGTGGCGTCCCGGTTGTTGCCAGTGCTGTCGGCGGCATGCTGGACACCATCGTCGATGGCGTCACCGGCGCGCACGTACCGCCGCGTGATCCTGCTGCGCTCGCGGAGGTGCTCAGTCCATTGCTTGAATCGCCGAGCCGCCGCGCCGAACTCGCACGGGCAGGCTTAGAACGGGTCCGAAGCCGATATTCCTGGGACCGGGTCGCTGCTGACACCGCAGCCGTATACCAGCGCACCCTACGGCGGCAAGGGACTGAACACGCACTGACGGCACCCCTAGGCTGAAGGAGCGATTCAGACGTGAGCGGGGTGTCGGGGGACTTTAATCGCGCGGTGGTGCTGGGTGGCGCCGGCTTCATTGGATCTCACTTGTGCGACGCGCTACTCGAGGCAGGAACTCAGGTGGTCTGCGTCGACAATTTCTGCACCGGACGTCAAGCCAACATTGCCCATCTGGTTGATACGCCTGGTTTCACTCTTGTCGAGCACGATGTGACAGATCCACTGCCCGATCTGGGTCCGTTGGATGCGATTTTCCACCTGGCCTCAGCGGCTTCGCCT
>DATCXA010000756.1:0-3130 GCA_036566085.1 Propionibacteriaceae bacterium | reverse complement strand
CCCGCCTGGATTACTGGCCGACGAGGGCGGGGTCCAAGGGGGCTGGCTTTCTCACTTCTCGATCGCTTGGATGCAGACCACATCAGCGTCCTTGACGATGAGGTCTTAACGTTTGCAGCGGACCAGAACGATGCTTGGGGTGACGCCCCAGTCCGCGATGAGGAGGCCGTGAATGCCTGAACCAGAGGGACCCAAGGTAGTCCTGCGCGGGCCTGCCGAGGGAGAAAGCATCATCCTGCCAATGGGTCGCCAACGCGCGCGTATCACGCGCAAAGCATCCCGAACCGAGACCGGCGGTCATTGGGCGATCGGGGAGGCGTCGCAGGATCCTGGCTTCGACAACCCACCGCACACGCATGATGAAGCAGAAGCCTTCTACGTCCTTGAAGGTAGCTACACGTTCTACACCGGCACCGCTCCCGCGGAGGGAGTTGGACCAGGCACATTCGTCTGCATTCCGCCTGGCGCCGTCCACGGGTTCCGAACAGGTCCAGAAGGCGGGCGGCTACTTTGTATTTGGCCATCCACCGTCGAAACCGCTTTCTTTGGTGGACATCCGCAGAGCCCTGCCGGCCAGTAGTCCTGCGGCACTACGGAGGTTCAGCGGCGCAACAACGTACGGGCGTCGACGGTCCGAAGTTCCACTGACGGTCCATCCCGCACGTCGACGCGGCAATGCTGCCCCGGCCCGATCGGATGTATGCCGGTGATGGCGCCTGTGGCGAAGACCGTGCCTGCTGGGACCGGTCGACCTCGGTGAGCGAGGACATTTAGGGCAGTCGCCAGTCCATGATGAATCCCGCCTGGCAGGTTCGCGTCAGATCCTTCTCCTAGGAGTTGCCCGTCGACGTAACAACCAAGCCGGACCGGAGCTCGACCAGGCCAGTCCGCAAGGACCGAGCCGAGCACCAGACCGTTGTTGTTCCCGAAGTCGGCTGCGATCACTGTCGGGCCGAGCGAGTTAATTTCTGGGATCGGGCTGCTGGCCACCTCGATGCCGACCAGCAACTGCTGCTCCAGGTCAGCGGCCTCCTGGGCCGTCCAGTCGCCCTCGTCGTGGGCAGGCAGATCCTGACCCAGCCGAATGACCAGCTCTGCTTCCACGGCCGCGAAACCGGACACGAAGATACCGACCTCGGCTGCGGATACGTGCTCCTCGCTCACGTGATATTGCTCCCGCCAGATTGGGCCGACCAGCCGGTCCGGATCCCCGGGCGCACGCCGCTCCGCCGGGATATAGCCAATCTTCCAGCCGACCAGCGAGTCTTGCCATCGCGACATCGCCAGCTCCTGGATCTGGTAGGCCTCGGCCATGCTGGCGGGGATAACGCCCGGGAACCCGGTCAGGCTCCGCCCCGCTCTTCGGGCGGCGACCAGCTCGGCCGCGACTAAGTCCTCGGCTGCCGGTGTGCTCATCTCGGCCTCTCTCTGGTCTGCACTCAACTCGGTGCAGCGCGTACCAAACGCTAGACGATGCGATGAGAACGACCGATCGATTGGACCGGCAAGGCGGCGGTCCAATGCCGTGACCGTCGCGGCGCCCGAATGATGGTGATCTTGGCGCTAGCGCGTTGCGATTACTCCCACTCCCACGACCGCTGGCGGTACTGACGCGGCACGAAGGAGACCAGACATCCGCCGGGCAGAGGAGTCACCTTGAAATCACTCGGCGACGTCAGCAGACGGTCAGGGTCGACGCGGCTCATCTCCTCAGGGGTCGGCAATTCCTGTAGCTCGCGTCGAGGTGGAGTCGGCGGCACGGGTGCCGGTACGGGCTTGGCAGCGCTCGGAAGCCGTGTCCTGACCGCCGCCCGGAGTGGTTCCCCGTACGGCATCACGGCACCGCACGCCGCGCACGTCCGTCCGCCGCGGTTTACCCCTTCACAGACAGGGCATCGCCAGATCGCGTTCATCCTGGAGGCGGATCAGGTCGTTTTCGGACGAGCTTTCCGACCAGCCGACCCGCAAGGCCTGACTCGCTAGCCGGCGATCGTTGAGGTGTAGCGCGAAGACCCTTACCCCGAAGGGCGCCGGACGGCGGTGGTGCGACCTCGTCCTGCATCACCGGCCGCATGCTCATCAGGGTGGCGTGCACGTGACCGATGGTGGGCCGTTGCACCGGTTCCGGCGCCAGCATGACATCAATAAGGTCGGCGAGTTGGGTGGGGATTTCGCGACGAGGGATTCGCAGCGTTTCGCGGTTCCTGACTGCCACCGCCGGTTCGTGATATCTGGCAACGTCGAAGGGGGGCGGCGCTCCGGTCAGGTACTCGGTATAAATCAGGCCAAGGGTGAAGATATCGGAGGCAACTCCCAGTTCGCTCGCAGGAACCCCAGCCTCTTGGATGTAGCCGAGTAGTTCGGGGGAGTAATAGTTGATCGTGCCGACGATCTCTTCGGGCGGTGGCGGGCTGCCAGCGATGTAGGCGTTATCGAAGTCGATCAGCTTCGTGGTGTAACCCAGCTCGGTGCGCTTGATCAATACGTTGCTCGGCTTGAGGTCGCCATGGACAATCTTGAGGTCATGAAGGATTTTCAGGCTATGCGCCACGGTCTTCATCAAGACGAGCTGAGCACGTAAGCCGAGTGCCGCAATGTCGGCGCTACTCAGACCCTCGGCGTCGACCTTCTCGGTCACCTTGTAGTACTTGGCACCCCAACGAAAAAAGTCCAGCGTGACGATGAGGTTTCCACCGTACGCGGACAGCGGAGCCAGCGCGCGTTGGACGCCTCGGTGATGTGCCTCGAAAGCGGCACACCGGGCCCGCTTTTTCGCCTTGATTTTCTCGCTGCCGGGGGCATCGTCATCGGGATAGGTCGGGCTCAAGAACTCTTTGATGAAGTACTGCCGGCCGCCCCGCTCGGCGAAAGTCCACTTGCTCAGACCAGCACCTACGACCTTGAAGTCCTCGAGAATCCTGTAACCGTTGATTATGTCGCCGGCCTTCATGACGACCCGTCCTCCGTGCGTTCCAGCGAGGGCTCGTCAATTGCGCCGATGCTTTCGGTTGTGCCTTCGGACGGTTGGGAGTTTTCGTTGCCTGCCGCGGTGCTAGGGACCGTCGGTTCGCTGCCCGACGTCTCGACGGCAACAGAGATGTCGTCGGCAGCGGCTGCCTCCTCCTGTTCC
>DATCXA010000745.1:0-7085 GCA_036566085.1 Propionibacteriaceae bacterium | reverse complement strand
GGCACGTAGTTAGCCGGGGCTTATTCCCACGGTACCGTCAGATTCGTCCCGTGGAAAAGGGCTTTACACCCCGAAGGGCTTCGTCGCCCACGCGGCGTTGCTGGGTCAGGCTTGCGCCCATTGCCCAAAATTCCTAACTGCTGCCTCCCGTAGGAGTCTGGGCCGTGTCTCAGTCCCAGTCTGGCTGATCATCCTCTCAGACCAGCTACCCGTCGATGCCTTGGTGAGCCGTTACCTCACCAACTAGCTGATAGGCCGCGAGTCCATCCTTGACCGCTAAGCACTTTCCACCTCCAGATGATGCCATCGAAGGTCGTATCCGGCATTAGCAGCTGTTTCCAACTGTTATTCCAGTGTCAAGGGCAGGTTGCTCACGTGTTACTCACCCGTTCGCCACTCGTGTACCCCCGAAGGGGCCTTACCGTTCGACTTGCATGTGTTAAGCACGCCGCCAGCGTTCGTCCTGAGCCAGGATCAAACTCTCCGTTGAAATCTATGCAAATCCAACGCTGGTAAGCGTCGGTTTGACTGTCTCAACTCGTTTGATCGCTGATCAAAAGACCCAATGCTGGATCTATCTGTCAATCAATCAAAGGAATCCGAACTCGGATCACGCCAAGGCGAGAGTCCGAGCACGGGGTTGTGCATTATTTGGCATTGACTTTTAGCACGCTGTTGAGTTCTCAAGTTTCGGGCGCACACCGCGCCGAGTTTCTTGTGCTCGGCTTGGGGCAACGACCCACGGTACGAGGTCTGCGACGTTCGAGTCAAACTGCAAGCTCTTGGCTCGAACTTCTTGTTTCACCCAGCAGCGTCAGTAACCTCCGGATTCAATGAGCTCTGCGAGCACACCTATCCGAAGTTCTCGTCGGCCAATGGGTTCCTCCGGGTCGGCCGCCATCGATCAATCGATCTTTTGACGTCCCGCACCCCGCTGAGGCCTCATCCACTTTACGCCTACAACACGAGCCGGTCAAACTACCTGACCGTGCCGCCTCGCGTACCCAACGCTGGGTCGCTCAGAGACCGTGAATGCGGCAACCAGTGGTACAGCGTCGTTCCCGGGCTGCATATTCCCGGCTGGATGACTCGATGTCATCAACGTCCCACCGCTCAGTGGTCCGTCACCGTTACGGCACCGACCGTACGCTTGCCTCTCCTAACAATGGCGAATCGCCCGTGTAGCAGGTCTTCGCGCGTTAGGACAGCGTCGGGATCCTCGACTCGGGCATTGTTCAGGTAGGCACCACCCTCAGCGATCGCTCGACGGGCGGCCGCCTTGCTCGATACCACCCCGCTGCGCTCCAGGACATCGACGATCGCTGGGAGCTGTTCTTCGGCCGGGAGTGCGACACCCCCTACCTCCGCCACCACGGCTGCCAGGGTGGGCTCGCTCAACTGCCGAAGGTCCTGCCTACCGAAGAGCGCGGCTGCCGCCGCAACGGCCGCCTCACGTTCGGCCTTGGAGTGTACGAGATCGGTCACGTCGTCGGCCAGAGCGCGCTGTGCAGCACGGACGTGCGGTGCTTCCCGGGTCTGCCGTTCCAACTCCTCGATCTCTGCTCGACTGCGTTCGCTGAAGACCTTCAGATACTCGATGACCTTCTCGTCCTCCACGTTCAGGAAGTACTGATGGAAGGCGTACGCGGACGTCATCGCCGCATCGAGCCAGATCGTCCCAGTTTCGGTTTTACCGAACTTCGAGCCGTCGGCCTTAGTCAGCAGCGGCGTGGCGAAAGCGTGCACCCGCCTGCCCTCCACGCGGCGGATCAGC
Organism: Propionibacteriaceae bacterium; assembly: GCA_036566085.1. Lineage (GTDB taxonomy): Bacteria > Actinomycetota > Actinomycetes > Propionibacteriales > Propionibacteriaceae > Microlunatus. The sequence goes on along the minus strand of DATCXA010000745.1, from coordinate 5,311 downwards.
TCAACGCCGGCGGTGATGTTGCCCCACTGATCGCTGCCGCCGAACTGCAGTGTGCAGCCGTAGGCCCGATGCAGCTCCAGGTAGTCCAGCGCCTGCAACAAGACATAGGAGAATTCGGTGTAGGAGATGCCCTCCTCCAGTCGCTGCCGCACGACATCTCGGCTCAGCATCCGGTTGACGGGAAAGTGCTTGCCGATGTCCCGTAAGAAATCGAGCACCGGCAGACGTCCGGTCCAGTCCAGGTTGTTGACGACACGAGCGGGATTTCGACCAGAGAAGTCGACAAACTTCTCCACCTGCCGCCGGATGCTTTCCACCCAGCCGGCAACCGTCTCCTTGGGGTTCAGAACGCGCTCGCTGGTCTCCTTCGGATCGCCGATCAATCCCGTCGACCCGCCGACGAGCATCAGGGGATAATGGCCGGCACGCTGCAGAGCGCGCGCCACCATGAGCTGGACGAGGTTGCCGAAGTGCAAACTTGGTGCTGTCGGGTCGAAGCCCACATAAAAGGTGACGGGACCTGCAGCGAGATGCTCGGCGAGCGCGGCCTCATCGGTGGAGAGCGCCACCAGCCCACGCCACTTCAGTTCCTCCAGGACCGTGCTCACGGGGCACTACAGTAGTGCCGGTGCGGCTGGCTGATCGCCTCGGCGATCGGCGAGGCCAAAGCCTCCCCTGATTGGCCGCGACAGCCGCCCTTATCAAGGTCGCGCTGTGAGCTCTATGAGATCCACTCGTCCAGCGAAGCTGTGGCGGCGCTGACCTCCTCCAGCTGCTCCTGGACGCGTGTCAGCGCAGTCCCACCGCGGCCATAACGGCTGTTGATTGAGCCCTCCACCGTTAGCACCGAGCGCACGTCCGCGGTCAAGTGCGGCGAGATCTCGGCTAGGTCGCTAGCGCTGAGATCGGTTAGCTCGATTCCTTCCACCTCACAGCGGCGTACGCATGCGCTGGCAATCTCGTGCGCCTCGGCAAACGGTACCCGCTGGCGTACCAGCCAATCGGCAATATCGGTGGCCAGGGAGAAACCCTTCGGCGCCAGTTCGGCCAGCCGATCAGGATGGAAGGTCAGCGTCGCGACCATGCCCGCTACGGCTGGAAGCACAATCAGCAGTTGGTCAATGGAATCGAAGATCGGCTCTTTGTCCTCTTGCAGGTCGCGGTTGTACGCCAGCGGCAATCCCTTCAGAGTCGCCAGCAGTCCGGTCAGATTCCCGATCAATCGTCCAGCCTTGCCGCGTACCAGTTCTGCCACGTCAGGGTTCTTTTTCTGCGGCATGATGCTCGACCCGGTCGACCATTCATCGGCCAAGGAGGCGAAGCCGAACTCCTGGGTCACCCAGATGATTACGTCTTCACTCATCCGGGACAGATCGACGGCAATTTGGGCACAGATGTAGGCCGCCTCGGCCACAAGATCGCGTGAAGATGTGCCGTCAATCGAGTTGGCCACGCTGGCCTCGAACCCCAGCTCAATCGCCACGGCCTCCGGATCTAGGCCGAGTGATGTGCCGGCGAGGGCCGCCGACCCGTACGGGCTGACCGCCAACCGGCGATCAAGATCACGGATCCGATCGATGTTTCGCAGCAACGGCCAAGCGTGCGCGAGCAGGTGGTGGGAAAGCAGCACCGGTTGGGCGTGCTGAAGATGGGTACGCCCGGGCATGGCAACATCGAGATGATCACGTGCCTGCTGGTGCAGTGCGCCGACCACGCCGCCGACTCCCTCGGCCACTGCTCGCAGCGCATCTCGCAGATACATCCTGATCAAGGTTGCAATCTGGTCATTGCGAGAACGCCCGGCTCGCAGCCGCCCCCCAAGCTCGGCGCCGAGGAGCTCAACAAGCCGCCGCTCGAGCGCGCCATGCACGTCCTCGTCGGTCTTGGCAGGTGCAAAAGCCCCAGAGGCGACCTCGAACGCCAGGGCATCAAGTCCGTCGATCATCTCCGCAAGCTCGGTTTGGGTCAGCAATCCGCCCTGGTGCAACGCCTTGGCATGGGCCTGCGACCCGGCTAGGTCGTAGGGCGCCAGTCTCCAGTCGAAGTGGGTGGAGCGGCTTAGGGCCAGCATGGCGTCGGCTGGGCCAGCATCAAATCTGCCTCCCCAGAGGCGCCCGCGGTGATCGCCTTCCGACGACGTCGACGCAGCGCTCAAGACAAGCCGGCGTCCCGGCGCGCCGCGAGTGTGCTCGACATGCCATAAAGCGAGATGAAGCCGCGCGCTTGAGACTGATCGAACCTGTCGCCCTCGTCGTAGGTGGCGAGGTTGAAGTCGTACAGGCTGGTGTCGCTGCGGCGCCCGGTGACAGTGGCCTTTCCGGCGTGCAAGATCATCCGAATGTCTCCGCTGACCGGTTGCTGCGCTTCGTCGATGAAGCAGTCCAGCGCCCGCTTGAGCGGGGAGTACCACTGGCCGTCGTAGACCAGCTCGGCCCAACGCTGGTCTACGCCGCGCTTGTAACGAGCCAGCTCGCGCTCGACGGTGACGTTCTCCAGCTCCATATGGGCGGTGATCAAAGCGATCGCGCCCGGAGCCTCGTACACCTCCCGGCTCTTGATGCCGACGAGTCGGTCCTCCACCATGTCCAATCGACCTATCCCCTGGGCGCCGGCACGCTCATTGAGGATCTGAATGGCCTGCAGCATGGAGACCTTCTCGTTGTCGATCGCAATCGGGTTGCCCGCCTCGAAGGTGATCACGACCTCATCAGGCTCCCGTGGAATCGCCGGGTTGGCCGTATAGGCGTAAACGTCCTCGATCGGGGCATTCCAGATGTCCTCGAGGAAACCAGTCTCTACCGCGCGACCCCAGACGTTCTGGTCGATGGAGTACGGCGAGGCCTTGCTTTGTTGGATGGGCAGCCCCTTGTCCTCGGCGTAGGCAATCGCCTTCTCCCTGGTCCAGGCATAGTCACGAACCGGAGCGATCACTGTCAGCTCTGGCGCCAGATTGGCGATGCCTACCTCAAAGCGCACCTGGTCGTTGCCCTTGCCGGTACAACCGTGCGAGACGGTTGTTGCTCCGTGGGCCCGGGCCGCATCGGCAAGATGCCGTGCGATGAGCGGACGGGACAGTGCGCTGACCAGCGGGTAGCGATCCATGTACAGCGCATTGGCTCGTAGTGCGGCGCGGCAGAAGTCTTCGGCAAACTCGTCCTTGGCATCGACGACGACAGCTTCGACAGCCCCGCAGTCCAAGGCCCGCTGACGAATGACGTCCATGTCCTCCCCGCCCTGACCAACGTCAACGGCCACGGCCACCACCTCACGGCCGGTCTCTTCGGCCAGCCAGCCGATGCACACACTGGTGTCCAAGCCGCCGGAGTACGCCAGCACAATTCGATTACTTATGGGCCGAGTACTTATGGGCCGATCGCTCATGGGACTTCCTTCTCACTGTGGTTGGGATGAGGAACCGCTGAGCCGTTGGCGGGCTTGCCAGTTCGACTCATGATCAAAAACTGTTGTGCGATGTCGCTGCCACCACTTGGGCTGCGGGTAATCAGCAAGATCGTGTCGTCACCTGCGATGGTGCCGAGGATCGTGTCCCAGCCGACCCGATCGATCGCTCCGGCGAAGTACTGCGCAGCGCCAGGTGGGGTACGTAGCACGACGAGGTTCGCAGAGGCTGTGGCCGATACCAAGATCTCAGCGCACAGCCGGGCCAGCCGCCCCTCGAAGCTGGCGAACTCCCCCACATGCGGTGTGCGGTCGCCGCCCTCGCTGGGCACCGCGTAGACGAGCTGCCCTTGTGAATTGCGTACCCGCAGCGCCCCGATCTCGAGAAGGTCACGAGATAGCGTGGCTTGATTGACCTGGACTCCATCGTCGGCCAATAGCTCGGCCAGCTCAGTCTGGGATCGAACCTCGTGCTGCTCCAGCAAAGTGATGATCTTGGCGTGCCGGGCGGTTTTAGTCAAAGCTGCCGCGGAATGAGTCGACATTAGCTATCCACCCCTTGCCCGCTCATCCAGGAAGATCAAAAGCGCCTTCTGCGCGTGTCTGCGATTCTCGGCCTCATCCCAGACCACTGACTGCGGCCCGTCAATGACGACAGCGTCGATCTCCTTGCCGCGGTATGCGGGCAGGCAGTGCAACACGATGGCCTCCCGATGGGCAAGCGCTAGCAACCCCGGGGTTACCGCGTACGGCACGAAGATCGATTCGCGGTCCCCGCGAGCGTCTTCCTGACCCATCGAGATCCAGGTGTCCGTGGCGATCACGTCCGCGTCAGCTACCGCGTCCTTGGCCTCCTGATGCACCTGCACACTGCCTCCCGAGCTGCTCGCCAAGACCTGCGCTCTCGTGACAACTTCGGGGTCGGGCTGAAAGCCGGGAGGAGCGCCGATTCGGACGTGCAGTCCCGCCAAGCTGCCGCCGAGTAGATATGAATGCGCCATGTTGTTCGCGCCATCCCCGACATAGGCCAGGGTCAGTCCAGCTAGCTGTTTCTTGTGCTGGCGGATCGTTTGGAAGTCCGCGAGCACCTGACAGGGGTGGTACTGGTCGGTGAGCCCATTGATCACTGGCACGCCCGCGTAGTCAGCCATTTCCTGCAACCGCTCTTGGCCTGAGGTGCGCCAGACGATGGCGGCCACATGGCGGCCAAGCACTCGGGCGGTGTCGCTGATGGACTCGCCGCGGCCCAGTTGGGACAGCGCGGCGTCCATGATCATCGGATGGCCACCGAGTTCGGCAATCGCGGTCTCGAAGGAGATCCGGGTGCGTGTCGATGGCTTGTCGAACAACACCGCGACCGTGCGCGGTCCAGCGAACGGACGGAGCCGATAGGGCTCTGCCCTGAGAACGTCGGCGAGATCCAGGATGTCGAGCTGCTCGGCTGCGCTGAGATCGTCGTCGACCAAGAAGTGTCTCATGTCGACTCCCCGGCAACGTGTTCGAGAAGGAGCGGCAGCTCACTGAGGAAGCTGTCTAGCTCGGCAGCACTGATGATCAGCGCCGGTGCCAGGCGCACCACGTCGGGACGCGGCGCGTTGATCACAAACCCCGCGTCAAGCGCTGCATCGACCACAGCTGGTGCAATGGGCTTGGCCAAGATCACGGCCTGCAACAGACCGCGACCCCGCACGCCAGTGATCATTGGATGATTCAATTTCATGATCGCTGCGTTGAGATGATCACTGAGCGCCTTGGCGTGATCGAGAAGACCGTCACGCTCGATGACCGCTATCACAGCAAGCCCGGCGATGGCGGCGACGGGGTTGCCACCGAACGTGCTGCCGTGGCTGCCCGGACCGAGCAGTCTCGATGCTTGACCGGTCGCGATGCAGGCTCCGACCGGAAAGCCGTT
>DATCXA010000734.1:0-3162 GCA_036566085.1 Propionibacteriaceae bacterium | reverse complement strand
GCCGATGTTGTCACTGCCGAGCGCATACTTGACGCCGGCTTCGAGGCCCTTCGCGAAATCGCTGCTGATGGCGTCGACGTGCCTCGCAAACGCCTCTTTCTTCCAGGCCGGGTAGCCGAACTCGTCAGCTGCAGCGTGATGCAGGTACGGGTGCGAGAGTGTGGTCACCACCCATTTGCCCTCCGCCGCGAGACGATCACGAGTGGCATCGGTGATCCCGAAGCCGTGCTCGATGATGTCGACGCCGCCGTCGAGAGCGAGCTGCACCTGTGGGTCGCCGATGCAGTGGGCGCTGACTTCAAGTCCGTTGATGTGCGCCTCGTCGGTGACTGCCTGGATCTCAGCTAGAGAGAAGCCGGGCGCCTCGTTGTAGGGGTCCTCCCCCCAGGGGCGGAAACGGTGTCCCAGCGCACCCTTCGAGACGCCGATCTTGATGACCGTCGCCCCCTGACGGATGCGCGTGCGCACCATTTTGCGGCACTCGTCGGGACCATCGGCGATGATGCCCTGCTTCGCCACCCATTCCATGGGCACGTTGAAGTGGTCCCAGGTGCCGGCCGTCGAGCAGATGAAGTCGCCAGACACCTCCAACCGTGGCCCAGGGATCAGGCCCTCTCGCATGACCCGTCGCATATCCGGACCTACGGCGGATCCGAGGCAGCGGGCGGAGGTGATGCCGGCATCCAGCATCCGCTTCGCTTCGCCGGCGGCCCGGAACGCGCGGTAGGGAAGTGTCTCGAACCGCATGGTGTTGGAGGCGTCGCTGGGCACCCCGAAGAAGTGCATGTGGGCATCGATCATCCCCGGCATCAGGGTCGAGCCGCTCAGATCGATGACCGTGGCGTCGGTGGTAAGCGTGTCGTCACTGCGTGCGCCGATCGCGGCGATCCTCTCACCTTCGATCCGCACCGCGACATCAGTCTTGGCACCGCCGTTGCCGTCCAACAACTGACCCGCCAACAAAACCAGGTTATGACTGGCGCCGGACTCCGGAGTGAGCTGGCTCATTATGCGTCAGCCAGCACTGCAGTCGCTTCGATCTCAACCAGCCATTCGCGGTTTCCGAGGCCGCCGGCGACGATCGCCGTGGTGGCGGGGTACGGCTCGGGAAGAATGCGTTTGCGCACTTCCATCACGGCCGGCAGGTCGGACCTGTCGACGATGTAGACGACGATGCGGCAGACGTCGGCGAGGCTGCCGCCGGCCTGCTCGACGAGCGCCTTGATGTTGCCGAGCACCTTCTCGGTCTGACCGGTGATGTCGCCGACCGCGACCGTGGAACCATCGTCGGCCTGTGGGGTCTGCCCGGAGATGTGCAAGGTTCGGCCCGCCGGAGTGAGGGTCGACTGCGACATGGGCGCAGGAGTGTCGAAGACACCGGCTGCTTTGACTGCTGAATATGGCATGAGTGGCCTTTCGTGGAGGATCGACGGGCGAGCTTTCTTCATCGACCCCTACGTCGCCCTTCGCGGGGGTGCACCGGCCGGGGTGCGCGTCACGACATCTCTGTACGTGTGACGCTCATGGGCCGATCTATCCACAAATATATATATATATTTTTGATCGGTCAAGGCCGCAGCGCCCTGAGCGTCACAATCTGCCTGAGCGTTGCGATGAACTCAAAGCCTTGCCAACGAATGCTTGACCGTGAGGCGAAACTGGGCGTAGCTTTCCTCATCGATACATAGCCAGTCGAATCACCGTAGTATCCACGTCTTTGTGAACGCCAAATTACGGAAATGACGTGCTCAGTCTCCGGTTCAGTGTGCTTGCGGGTTCAATCGCGGTGGTACTCGCGATCGGGGCGGCCATTGCTGGGGCGGCCACCACTCATCAGCCAGAGGCCGCTGGCCCTCAGGTTGAACTACGGCTCGGACAAATCCAGACGGTGACCGATTGGCGGCAGATCACACTGCCGCTGGACGCGTACGAGCTGAGCTTGAGAGACAGCGCGGCCATTGACCGGGCGGAATACCTGCAGACAAAGGCGTGCATGGACCAGTTTGGATTCGCGTTCGATGTCACGCCGTGGGATAGCTGGGCTGCCGGGATCCCCGAAAGCGCCCTGGACACGAGTCCCGCGCACTACCGCTTGTTCGGTCTCCTCGACGAGGCACATGCCGCGCGATACGGCTACCACGTGCCTGAAACGCGGCCCCCTGCAGAGAAACCGAGTGGGCTGGAAGACTCCCGCAACTACGCCAACGTTCTCGGAGCCAAGTTCGGTGGCGGAACGTATCACGGGCAGCACATACCGGATGGCGGTTGCATCGGCCAGGCGCGGCAACGCATAGCAGGCGGCGGGCCAGCATTTGACTCGTCTCTGCCAGTGATGGTCCAGTTCGCGTGGGACTACGCCCTGGTAGTGGAGTAGTGGCGGAGTCTGACTGTTGAGAACTTGCCGCGCCTCTCCATGCTTCACGTCCTCGGGGCGATGACCAGAGCGACGACTACAAGGACGCCCATCGCGAGCGCCATGAGCGAGTACGACCCAAGCCCGGCCGCAATCACGGGACCGAGGGCGGGCGAAAGCGCCATCAAGATCGTAATGGGGGCACCGAACACCCCGTTGATCGCGCCGTAGTTCTGCGTGCCCCAACGGTCGGCGACGGCCGACGCCTGGATCAGCGTGTGGGAACCGCGCACCGCACCGGCGACGACCGCCAACACGATCAACAGCCACAACGGGCCGGGAACCAGGGCGATGGCCGCAAGCAGAACGGCCGACGCAGCGGCCACCAGCGCGATCGGGACCCACGGGCGGGTGCCGTGCGGTGCGACGAAGAACAGGAGCCGGCCCACGACCTGTCCGGCGCCGACGAGGCCGAGCGCTAGGGCGGCGGCACCGTAGCTGGCGCCTTTCTCCATTAGTAATGGGATCATGGCCAGGGTGACGCTGTACAGGCACACCGTGAGCAGCGCCATCGCAACGGTGAGCATCCAGAATCGTCGGGTCCGAATGACGGAGGAGACGTTGTACCTGATCGGAGCGTCGTCCCGCTTCGCGTCGGGTGCCCAGCGCTTCTCGACCGTGAACCAATGCAGGGGCAGCGTAATAATAAGGAGCACCCCGGCCAAAACCACGAGGCTGGCGCGCCACCCCCAGGCACCGAGCAGTGCCGCCGTGATCGGCGCGAACACCGTCGACGAAAGGCCCCCGGC
>DATCXA010000730.1:0-2401 GCA_036566085.1 Propionibacteriaceae bacterium | reverse complement strand
CCAGCTCCGCCAGTCAGCAACACTTTCACGGGTGAACGCCTTGGTGGGCCTGCGGCAGCGCGACCTCAAAGCAACAACCTGTCTCGGTGTTGCGAACCGCAATCTCGCCCTGGTGGGACTCCACGACACCGCGGGCAATGGCCAGGCCGAGTCCGGCGCCTCCGTCGGTCGAGCCGCGGGCGGAACTACCCCGCCAGCCGGTGTCGAAGACCCGATCCAGATGAGTCTCCGGAATGCCGCCGCAGCCGTCCATCACCAAAACCCGTACCGAGCCGTCCTTTGCCCGGTCGGCTGAAACCCGCACGGCCTGGTCTGGCTCGGTATGCCGGATCGCGTTGCTGATCAGGTTACCGAGGGCACGGCTGAGGTCCTCGTGCCGCCCAAGCACGGCCAGGTTGTCATGCTCGGGGACCTTCACCTCGAGTCGCACGTTTGCCGTCCGAGCGGTGGCTTCGGCCTCCAAGGCGACATCGGAGACCAGCTCGGACAATGCCACCAGGCTGAGCTCGCGCGGCTCCGGCGCACCCTGGACCCGAGACAGAGCGAATAGATCATCGACCATGTCCGTCATGCGTGCCACGGTGCTCCTGATATGCCGAAGGGTGCCCGGTAGGTCGGTGATCACACCGTCCTCAAGCCCCTCGGCGAGCGCCCGCAGCCCCGCGAGCGGGGTCCGTAGATCATGGGACATGAAGCTGACCAGCTCCTGGCGAGATCGTTCAGCGGCGCGCTCGCGCTGCCGGGTATCGGTCAGGGTCTGGCGCGCCTCCGCTAGCTCCTCCTCAACCCGGGCAAGCTCAGCCGGCAGAAGGCCGCGATCGTTTCCGTCGCTGTCATGCTCCTGAACGTCCGATCCCTGTACGCCTTGTGAGTCACTGACCAGCAGCCCAATGCTGTCCTGAAGGTGGCGTGAAGCCAGGCTGAAGCGGCGGCTTACCAGCCACCCGCCAACCACGGCGACGACGAGGGCGGTGCCAACAGCGATCAAGATCACCGTCGTGTCGTGAGCGGAGAGGAACATCAACTCGACGTTGATCACTACTGTCGCGGCAACCGCAAGCACGGGAATGAGGCTGGCGACGGCCAGCTGATACCGCAGCGAAGATCGACGGATGGATCGCAGTAGCAGGGCTCCGAGCAAACCGACCACAAGACAAGCGCCGAGCGTGAGACCAATGATCAACAGGAGGTCTGTCATGTCAGCTCCGCCTCACGTGCCATGCGGTAACCCGCGCGACCCACGGTGAGCACGATTCGCGGATCTGAGGGATCGTCTTCCAACTTTTCGCGCAGCCGACGTATGTGCACCGTCACGGTCGAGGTATCACCGAAGTCCCAGCCCCACACCCGGCGCAGCAAGTCGGCCTTACTGAAGGTCTGCCCGGGATTGGCGGCGAGGAAAGCAAGCAGGTCGAACTCACGACTTGTTAAGGACAATTGCGACCCGCCGCGAGTGGCAACGTGAGCTGCCAGATCGATGGTCACGTCGCCGATCGACAAGGACTCGTTCAGCAGACGATTGCCGGTGAGGCGCTCGGCACGCCGCAGTAACGCCTCGACGCGGAGCACCACCTCACGGGGACTGAACGGTTTTACTACATAGTCATCAGCGCCGGTTTCCAGCCCAACCAAGCGGTCCTCTTCCTCCCCACGGGCAGACAAGATGAGCACCGCCGCGTCATCCGCAGATGCTCGGCGACGCCGCAGCACCTCAAGACCGGAAATGGTCGGCAACAAGATGTCGAGAATAACGACGTCGGGCTTCAGTCGGCTCCACATATTCAGGGCTTCCATTCCGTCGGAGGCCCAATGGGATTCATAGCCGGCTTGAGTCAGGTACGCCGATAAGACACCAGCCATCGTCTCGTCGTCCTCGACCAGTAGGACCTGCGCGCTCACCCGAAAAGCGTAAGCAGATTCCACGTGATGCAGCGCAGGCATCGTCCCCGCGTGACTGCCCGTAAGCGAACAGAAAGCGTTGTGGGGTGGCCATGGCCAAGATCGCGTACCTAGCGTACGGACATGACGGTGGATGTGATCTTGCCTTGTCTGAATGAGGAGATCGCCCTGCCCTGGGTGCTTGATCGCTTGCCGACCGGATACGAGCCCCTGATCGTCGACAACGGTTCAACCGACGGCTCAGCCGAGATTGCCCGATCTCGGGGGGCTCGCGTCGTCGACGTCGAACAGCGCGGCTATGGGTCGGCCTGTCACGCTGGGCTGATCGCCGCCATGGCAGAGCTCGTGGTGATCATGGACTGCGACGGCACTCTGGATCCAGTTGATCTTCCTGCCCTGGTCCGGCCGGTACGTGCCGGCGAGGTTGACTTGGTGGTCGGACGCCGACGGCCTCGCGGCCGGGGTGCTTATCCCTGGACCTTACGACTGGCCAACGCCGCCC
>DATCXA010000719.1:0-2898 GCA_036566085.1 Propionibacteriaceae bacterium | reverse complement strand
CGCCTATGGTGGTGCTCTGCACCAGCCGATGGGCCGCAAGGTGAACCGCGGCCCCGACTCCTACCTGGGTTTCATCGGTGTCAGCACCAGCGAGTCATCGATCATGACGGTATTCCCGCAGTGGGCGGAGGCCCTCGGCCTCCCCACACGTAGGCTGATCGGCCGCGATCTGCTGTTGGACTCCCCGGCAGAGGTGTATCGCGAGGTGGTGGCGACGATCCGGGATGATCCGAGGCACTGGGGTGCGCTGGTTACCACGCACAAGATTGCTGTCTACGCCGCTGCCTCCGATCTCTTCGATTCCCTGGACGAGCCTGCGACCACGTTCGGTGAGATCTCGTGCATCGCCAAGCGCGGGGATCGGCTGCTCGGCAGTGCTAAGGATCCTGTGACCGTGCGGCTCGCCTTGGAGGAGTTCCTGCCGGACGACCACTTCCGCCGCAATGCGGCGGCGGCGTTGGTCCTGGGTTCGGGCGGGGCAGGGACCGCGCTTACGCACCAGCTCGGCGTACGCGATGATCGCCCGGAGCGGATCGTTTGTACCTCTCTGTCGGCAGAGCCGCTCGAGCACGCTCGGGGCGTTCACGAGCGCGCTGGTATTCCAGACGGTCTGATCTCGTATGTGGTCACGACCGACTCCAAACAGGTGGATCGGTTGCTTGAATCGCTGCCATCGAGCAGCCTCGTGGTCAATGCCACCGGCATGGGCAAGGACCGGCCAGGCTCACCGATCTCTAACGACGCACTCTTTCCTGACCAGGGGGTGGTCTGGGATTTCAACTACCGGGGCGCACTTGACTTCCTCGCCCAAGCCCGCCGACAACAAACGGAGCGCCGGTTGCAGGTCGAGGATGGCTGGCGCTATTTCATCCACGGCTGGAGTCAGGCCGTTGCCGAGGTGTTCGATATCCCGATGCCGCCCGCCACAGTTGATGAGCTGGGCCGCATCGCTGCAAGGTTGCGGTGAGTAACAGCGGTGAAGTGATCTTCGCGTGCACCTCGATCCGTCGTGGGTCCCAGCTCAGGGCGTTGAACCCCGCGCATCCATGGCTTCGTGTTCTTGGAGCTGAGCGAGGTAGTGGGTCGTTGCCTTGGTGGCGGGATACAGGTCGCAGTAGATGCGATACAGCCCGTCGTACAGCTCACGCGTGGTGTCGGTCGGTGTGACTGTGCGGGCCGTGACGGTCCAGTCCGTGCTTGCCGAGACCTGGCCTGTTCCGATTGCGCCCATCAACGCGTCGCCGTAACTCGCACCGATGGTCTGAGTCGGCAGCTGCTGAGTACGGCCGGTCACGTCACTGACGATCTGGGTCCAGAGCCCACCTTGAGTGCCACCGCCCACGGCGACGAGTCGTTGGATGGGGTTGATGTCGCTCTCGAGTAGTTCAAGAATCTGGCGGATTCCGAAGGCGATGCCTTCATAGATGGCGCGGAACAGGTGCGCCCGGCTGTGCCGGAGGGTCAGACCTGCGATAACTCCACGGGCGCGTGGGTCGAAGATCGGGGTACGCTCCCCGGCGAAGTAGGGCAGCATGATCAAACCGTCGGCGCCAGGCCGGACAGCGGCCGCCTCTTCGACGAGGCGTTCGAACGGGACGCCGCCGACGAGTTCTTGAACCCAGGAGGTAAGGCTGCCTGAGGTGGCCATCCCGGCGGCGAGCGTATAGGTCCGCGGGTCGACGCCGACAGTGGTCCACAGTTTCGGATGCGGCGCGAGGCTTTGCAGGACCTGTACGAAGAACATTGTCGACCCATACATCAGCATCAGGTCTCCTGGGCGTCGCACTCCGGCGCTGAAGGCCTCAGCCCAGGCATCGACAGTGCCAGCACACACTGGTGTCCCTGCGGGCAGGCCGGTCGCGTCAGCAGCTGAGGGGGTGACCTCCCCGATGACCTCAGTCGGCCACGCCAGCCGCGGCAGGGCAAGACCCGGCATGACGTCTTCACACCAGGGTCGATACCAGTCGTGGGCATGAATGTCGTAGAGCGGGTCGCATTGGCTGGCGGAGTGGTGATCCAGGATGTATTCCCCGGTGAGGCGCTTGGCGATGTAGGAGTTGGAGTTGTACCAGTGGCTGGCGCGGGCCCATACCTCTGGCTCGTTGCGCCGGACCCAGAGCGCCTTCGGGCCGACAGCCTGGGTCGTGAGCGCAGTTCCTCCTCGATCGAGAATTGCCTGTTGCCCGTAGCGCTCGGTCAGCTCCTCGATCTCGGCAGTCGCACGCATGTCGATGCCGTACAGGATGGCCGGGCGAACTGGGCGGTCGTTCTCGTCGCAAAGCACCAGGCACGGGCCCACCCCGCTGACACAGACTCCGGCCAGTTGATGGTCAGCAAGGCGGGCGGTGAGCTCCTGACACAGTGAGACGACGTCGGCCCACCAGATGGCGTCGGCATCGACCTCTGCCCAGCCGGGCCGGGGCATCGACATGGAGTTCGGCCGGGGACGGGTGGATGTCGCGAGAATCTCACCGGTGATGGTAGTCGCCACGCCTTTGCTGCTGCCGGTTCCCATGTCAATGCCGATCAACACGTCGCTCAGCATGGGGCTTCTCTCTACTCGACTCTGCGGCCACGTACGAGGCGATTAGGGGCGATGTTAACGAGCTTGCTTGGGTCAGCCAGCCAGGCCTTCGCCGAGGGAGGCAAATTCAGCGCTCCGCTATGTAGCGGCGCGTGACGGCGATGTCCTCATCGCCGTGCCCTTGCGCGGTGAGCTCCGCGAAGGCGGCCCTAACGGCCGGCAGCAGGACGACGTGGGTACCGGTCGTCTCAGCGACCGTTGAGGCGAAGGTGAGGTCCTTCACCATGTATCTGGCCGCTCCTGAGGGGGCATAGTTCTCCGAGACGATACGGTCGCCGCGGGTTTCCAGGATGCGGCTGCCGGCGTAGCCGCCC
>DATCXA010000710.1:0-3371 GCA_036566085.1 Propionibacteriaceae bacterium | reverse complement strand
AAAGCGCATCCATGTCAACGAAAGGCAGAAGCGCATCCATGTCAACGACGGCGTTGCCAGGCCCCAATACGCACGCCTTCAATCTGGCATGACGATCAGGGGCAGTGTCTTGAAGGCGTCGTAGCTGGTCTGAGCACGAAGCAGTTCGGCGAGTTCGGCCTCAGCCATGGCGTGCCATGCCTGCTCGACGGATTGCCTCGTCGAGTTGCCGGTACATGGAGAGGGTGATCTGCTGAATGATTGATTCGGCTGGCTGAGTGGTCGTGATCGGGTCAGCGTGACGATGCACGATCTTCCACTCACCCTCTTCACGTCGGAAGATTGTGGTCGCCCGCAACGAAACTGGCGTCATCTCTTCCGCACCGCCGAACTTTGCCCGGGTCCACTCAAGCTCGAGGTTGTAGCCGAGATCCCCTGTCGAGTACTCAGAAATGCTTTCGTATCGGAGAGGCTCGCCCTCTCGGGCCGTCGACGCTGCCTGTTCCAAATGCTCCTCGACCTGGCCCCAGCCCCGCACCGGCGGACCGAGGGGGTTGGCGAGTGTAACGTCGTCGCCCCGCGACCACAGCCTCTTCTGAGGTTCGCTAACGAAAATGATCAAGGCCCGGCTGCGGTTCCAGCAATCGGGCCATGACTAGGTGTTTCGTTGTAGCGGGGACAGGATTTGAACCTGTGACCTCTGGGTTATGAGGCTGGTCCCACACCGCGCAAAGCGAGTCGGGGCATGCAGAGTCGGCTCTCGCTGCGTTATTGACCGATGCCGGGTCCGAAGCTATGCCTATATCGGCTTTGAAGGCGACGGCAGTGTGGTCGGTCGGCTTCTCACGCTGGCCGCGAGCCTGGCCGAGCCGTGAGCGGTCCCACTATCTCTGATCGATAGCCCGTTGGCGTAGCGCCAGCTCAGTGATCCAGCCGAGCTGCTGCACGTCTCCGGCCAACGCCGGAATCGTCGACGGTGTGATAAGCATCGGTGGACAGACCCAAATGGTGTCAGACACTTGCCGTCGGAATCACCCATTTACCCAATCGATGTTGAGTCATCTGACCGCCAGGCAGGACCCGCGTCCTTAGGGACATGTGACGGGAATGAGCCGTCCGGCCGGCGGTCCTATCCACAGGTCGTCGCGCATGGCGCCCGATCGGTGCTCCGTTTGGCTTAATGAGGACATCCGCATTCGGAGTGGGAGCGGTCCCCGATCCGGTTCACCGGTAACTGGTCCGACCAGCCCGAGATGTGCGCCGATCTTGTGGGCAACGCAGACCGCACACGGACCGGAGGCAAGCCGGTGGTGGCACCGAGGAAGGAAGAGCAATCATGGCTGTCGCTGAGAGCAGGCCGGCGGTGCCGGCCGTGCTTTATGACGTGGACGAGGCGGCGGAGGCGCTGCGGCTGAGTCGGTCCGTCCTCTATGAGCTGATTCGCTCGGGTCGGCTACGGACTGTGAAGCAGGGCCGCCGGAGGTTGGTACCGGTGTCGGCGTTGGCCGAGTACGTCGACTCGCTGGGTCGTCGGACGTGACTCGTCGTGCCCGCGGGGACGGCGGGCTGCATTGGGATGAGCATCGGCAGCGGTGGATCGCGACGACCACGATTGGCTACGACGGGCGAGGCAAGAGGGTTGTGCGAAAGGCCTCAGGTCGAACGAGGACTGAGGCGAAGAACAAGTTGCGGGACCTCCTGCGCGATCAAGCGGATGGCCTGACCGCGGGAGTCACCGGATATACGGTGCGGCATGCAGTCGAGGACTGGCTGGCGCATGGGCTGGGTCGGCAGTCGGCGGCGACAGTCACGAAGTATCGCCACCTGTGTGCCAAGCATGTGCTGCCGGCGCTCGGGGCATGGAAGCTACGGGACCTGTCTGCGGCGGAGGTCGATCAGTGGCTTGCCGAACTGTCACTGTCCCACAGCACCCGAACGGTGCAGGAGATCCGGGCCTGTCTCAACCGGTCGGTGAAACGGGCCATGGCGCGAGACAAGGTGAAGCGGAACGTGGTCGAGCTAACCGAGGTGCCCACCGGGCAGGCGGGGCGTCGGTCGAAGTCTCTCAGCGCGGAGCAGGCCGACGACGTGCTGACCAAGACCACGCTCGATCGGCTGCACTCCTACATCGTGGTCTCGCTGCTCACCGGCGCGCGGACCGAGGAGCTGCGGGCTCTGGGCTGGGAGCATGTCCACCTCGACCCGGACTCCGGACCGCCGTACCTGGAAGTGTGGCGATCGGTGCGAGCTCACGGCGATACCAAGACCCGAAAGTCGCGCCGCACCCTGGCCTTAGCCAGTCTCTGTGTCGACGCGCTTCGAGTCCAGCGAGTGCAGCAGGCGAAGGACCAGCTGGCCGCGGGGGAGCGGTGGACCGAGACCGGGCTCGTGTTCACCACCCGGCTCGGCACTGGCATGAACGCCGCCAACGTCCGCCGTGACCTTCGCCGCGCCCTGGCCCTGGTGCCCGGGCTCGATCCGGCCGACTGGACCCCGCGTGAGTTACGGCACTCCTTCGTTTCGCTGCTCTCCGATGCCGGCGTGCCCCTCGGGGACATCGCGCAGCTCGTCGGCCACAGCGGCACCACCGTCACCGAACTGGTCTACCGGCATCAGATCCGGCCCGTCATCCAGACCGGCGCAACGGTCATGGATCGGCTCTTCGGACACGGCGGCTCAGGTGCGTAGTCACTCAGTTGGTCACTCACCGGGCCGCTGCGGGTGGTTTGGCAGACCGGAACCAGTCTCTGACTTGGTGGGCGATACTGGGTTCGAACCAGTGACCTCTTCGGTGTGAACGAAGCGCGCTACCACTGCGCCAATCGCCCGTCGAGCGACGCCCACCATATCTCACACGCCGTGCTGAACGCGCCGCACCGATCAGCAGTGTTCATAAGAGCTTGCTCATAAGCCAGTCGAGCCTATGGCTCTTGAGGTCTAGGCTTACCCGGGGCCTCGTGCCCGGCAGACAAGTGCCCCGTAGACCAGCCCAGTAGATCAGCACAGAAAGGGATCGATTGTGTCCACCATGTCCATCACCATCGCAGCGGACGGCGTCAGCCAGCAGCGGGTGACGGACACGACCACCACCGGACTCGATCTTTTCGGTGACGACCACGCAGTCGTGGCCGTACGGGTGAACGGCGAGCTGCGCGACCTCAATCGCACCTTGCCGGAGGATGCCATCGTCGAGCTGGTCAAGATTAATAGCCCGCAAGGGCTGGACATCTTGCGGCACTCCACCGCGCATGTTGCTGCTCAGGCCGTCCAGTCGCTGCACCAGAAAGCCAAGCTCGGCATTGGACCGCCGATCAAGGACGGCTTTTACTACGACTTCGATGTGGCGGACCCGTTCACCCCCGATGATCTTCGCGAGATCGAAAGGGTGATGA
>DATCXA010000687.1:0-3699 GCA_036566085.1 Propionibacteriaceae bacterium | reverse complement strand
CGCTTCGCGTGGCTGTGCAGCCGGGCGGCTGCTCCGGGTTGCGCTACCAGCTGTTCTTCGACGATCGCAACTTCGAAGGCGACATTGTCAAGGTCTTCGGCGGCGTGGGCGTCGTCACCGATCGGATGAGCGCGCCGTACCTGATGGGTGCGACCATCGATTTTGTCGACACCATTGAGAAGCAGGGCTTTACCATCGACAACCCCAACGCCACCGGCTCATGCGCGTGTGGCGACAGCTTCCACTGATCTAACCTTGCGAACTCCCTGCCGGCTGGCAGGGAGTTCTTGCTGTTCAGGAGTCGCGCCGCACGAGGAAACGCGGTGGATCAGCTGCAATGAGCGTTTGACCACGCATTCGGCACCAGGCAGCAAGATCTGGGCCGGCCGCAGGGTCATCGGCAAGCAACTCGACCAGGGCGCCGATGCGTACCTCACCGATATGGCGTGCCATTTCAATGATCGGCCGCGGACATTTCATTCCACGACAATTAAGCGACAGCCCAATAAGGGGTGATACCCCGTCAGTCACGATGCGCCTACAGTTGCTCGGATCCTCGTCACCATCGGAGGCAGTATGTCGAGGAATCGATCAATCTCCGCGGCTGTCGTTGTCCAGGTGAGCCCGACGCGGACATTTCCGTGAGTCAACGCTCCCATGGCGGCGAGCACATGTGACGGATGTTCGCTGCTGGCGCTGCACGCCGACCCGCTTGCCACCGCGAAACCCGCCTTGTCCAACTCCAAGGTGAGTGTCTCGCCATCGACGTAGAGCACGGAGAAGGTCAACAGGTGCGGGACCCGGCGCACCGGATCGCCAGCCACATCTACATCGGGCACCCGCTGCACGATTCCGGTACGGACCCGATCGATGAGATCGTGCTGCCGCTCACCGACCACACGGCCGGACTGCAGCCAGCAGTCCAGCGCAACCGCGGCTGCATAGATAGCGGGCACGTCGGGCACGCCAGGCCAGCGGCCACCCTGGTAGTCATCGGTGGGGTAGGGTGCACGCCACCGGGCAGTCTTTTTGATCACCAAGACTCCGACTGACGCTGGACCGCCGAAAGCGCCCGCCCAACCGGTCAGCACCGACCATCCGCTGACATCGCCGAAGTCGATTCGGCCAAGCGCCGTTGTGGCATCCAGAACAAGCGGTACCTCAGCGCGCAGGCAAGCCTCCGACGCTTCGGCGTACGGCTGCAGGGTGCCGACCTCATGGTTGGCCACCTGGATACACGCCGCCGCTGTGCCCTCAGTTGCGACAGCGGCGGCCCACCTGCCCAGCTCCACGTGCCCCTCATGATCAACTTCCACCGCAATGTGGGAGCCAGCCGCGGCCGCGGCCGCGAGTATCGAGGAGTGATCGATTGCTGTTGTGACAATTCGCGATCCAACGCGACGCCGGCCCAGCGCCAGGCCGGCGACGGCGGCCTGATTTGAATGGGTCTGAGACGCAGTAAAGATAACCTCATCCGGTCGAGCTCTCACGGCCGCAGCAACGACCTCGCGGGCCTGATCCAATGCCTGCGCGGCAAGCCGACCTGGGCGGTGCAGTCGCACAGGATCGCCCCATCCGGCGAGCTGTGCATCTATCCATGCTTGCCGGGCGGCCGGGAGTAATGGCTCGCTCGACGAGCTGTCCAAGAAGACTTCAGAAACCGGATCCGCCACCCCTCGAAGGTAGCGCTTCCCGGCGTTCAGAAGGTGCTGTATTGGCGCTGGACGAACCGCTAAAAACGCAACCCCCGCACCGGTGATTGGAGCGTCTTCCTACGTTAGGGTGAACACCAAAGAAGGGTGCCCGCCCACACTTGGCCGGGCACGGTTCCTCGATGTGTACCGATCTGACGAAAGGCGCAACGTGGGTGGCAGGACTAAACGGCCCGCTCCGGACAATGTGACACTGCCACCGGTCCATCGCGGGTTCGGGAGCGGTGTTCGTCCCGGCCTGCTGGCCTTGTCTCTATTTGGCCTGCTCTTCCTCACTGGCTGCTCCCCGGATTTGGTTGCTCAGATCAAGCGGCTGGGCTTTCCGCCGCCTGCTAGCGACCGATCGCCGGACATCCTGAATCTCTGGATTGGATCGTGGATCGCTGCCTTTGCAGTCGGTTTCATTATGTGGGGTCTAATCCTGTGGTCCGCGAACCGCTACAAGACCAAGCACGCGAAGATGCCGCGGCAGAGCCGCTACAACCTGCCGATGGAGATCTTCTATACCATCGCACCGTTCATCGTCATTGCCGTGCTCTTCTACTACACAGTCTTGGCCCAAAACGCAGTTACCAAGAAGGTGGCCGATCCCCAGGTCACGATTGACGTCGTTGGCCAGAAATGGTCGTGGACGTTCAACTACAAGGCCGCCAACAATCCAGCCGTCGGCTCAGACGTCTGGGAGGCCGGCACCATCAACAAAACTCCGGACCTCTATCTCCCCGTCGGCAAGCTGATCCAGTTCAACCTCTCCTCGCCGGACGTCATCCACTCGTTCTGGGTGCCGTCCTTCTATGAGAAGTTGGACGTCATTCCCGGTCGGCACAACATTCTTCAGATGACTCCGACGACGGAGGGCGTATTCCACGGGAGGTGCGCCGAGCTATGTGGCACCTACCATTCGGCAATGCTCTTCAACGTGCACGTGGTGAGTGAGGCCGACTACAACGCGTACCTGAAGACGCTGGTGGCCAAGGGCCAGACCGGCGAAGCCAAGGGTCCGGCTCTGGCCAATTCCCCTGCAAAGACAGGTTCTGAGGAGGGCACGCGATGACGACGCTGCAGCGTACGGCCACCGCCGCCGAGATAGCGACGCCCAGGCGTCAACTGGGCACCATTGTATGGAAGTGGATGATCACTACCGATCACAAAGTGATCGGCAATCTCTACTTCGTCACCTCGATGATCTTCTTCGTCTTCGGCGGCATTCTCGCCCTGGCGATAAGAGCTGAGCTGGCATATCCGGGCCTGCAATACCTGTCGTACGAAACTTATAACGAGTTCTTCACGATGCACGGCACGATCATGCTGCTGCTCTTCGCGACTCCGCTGTTCGCCGGCTTCGCCAACGCGATCATGCCTTTACAGATCGGCGCGCCGGATGTCGCGTTTCCGAGACTGAACATGATTGCCTACTGGTTCTACCTGTTCGGCGGCCTGATTGCTTCCGCCGGCTTCCTGTCGCCCTCGGGTGCCGCGAGCTTCGGCTGGTTCGCGTACGCGCCGCTGAATGATGAGGTCAACTCGCCTGGTGTCGGCGGTGATCTGTGGATCATGGGCCTGTACATGGCCGGTCTTGGCACCATTCTCGGCGCCGTTAACTTCACCACCACAATCCTGACCATGCGTGCACCGGGTATGACGATGTTCCGGATGCCGATCTTCACCTGGAACATCTTGGTGACGTCGTTCCTCGTGCTGGTCGTCTTCCCGATCCTCGCTGCTGCGCTGTTGGTTCTGGAGGCCGATCGAGTTCTCGGAGCACATATCTTCGACGCGGCCAACGGCGGGCCGATCCTCTGGCAACACCTTTTCTGGTTCTTCGGGCATCCCGAGGTTTACATCATCGCCTTGCCGTTCTTCGGCATCATTACTGAGGTGTTGCCGGTGTTCAGCCGGAAGCCGATCTTCGGCTATGTCGGCCTAGTTGGGGCGACTCTGCTGATCGGAGCCCTGTCAGTCGCCGTGTGGGCGCACCACATGTTCG
>DATCXA010000682.1:0-9257 GCA_036566085.1 Propionibacteriaceae bacterium | reverse complement strand
ATCAGTGATGCCCTCGATGGGGTCTAGCACGTCAGTGACAAGACCAAGATCACCGGCAATCGCCTGGGCGACAGCCGGCGAGGTCAGTGTCTCGGAAAAGATCGTGGTCAATCCGTGCTCGGTGGCCAAGCGCTGGACTTCGGCGATCCGTGCCGGCGAAGGCTCGGTGTCAGGATTGAGACCACTGATAGCGATCTGGACGAGGTGATACCGCTGAGCCAGATAACCAAAGGCCGCATGAGTCGTGATGAACTCAGTTCGTACACAGTGCGTCAGGCCTGCGTGGAACGACCGATCGAGAGTCCGCAACTCCTTGCTGAGCGCGGCTGCATTGCGCGCGTAATCGAGCGCATGATCGGGATCGATCGTCGAAAGTCGTTTCTCTACCACTCGAGCGATCCGAGCGAGGGACGTCGGATCAAGCCATACATGCGGATCCAGAGCTGAGTGATGATCAGCAGCCCACTGTCCAGTATCAAGATCATCACTGCCGCTCGGCAACGGGTGTAACGGGACGATGGTCGTGGTATCGATCACTTGCCGGTTCTCGCTCTGTCGCACAGCCTCATCGACCGCCGGCTGAAAGCCATTTTCATAGATCACCAGGCTGGCAGTGGTCAGGCTGGCAACCTGCCGAGGCATGAGCTCGAGGTCGTGCGGCTCGGCTCCGGGCTGGGTCAAGTTGGTGACAGCGCCGTGGGCGCCGGCAACGCGCTGAGCGACAAACTGCAGCGGATAGAACGCGGTCACAACGCTCAGCTCACCGTGAGTACTGGTGGAACTAGCCGATCCGGCGCTTGCGCACCCTGTTACGGCTAGCAAGACGAGCAGGCAGCCGAGCAAACTCAACCGACGGACGCTAACCGACATGAGAACCATTTTCATTAAGGCGCAGCACGAAGTCAAACTCATCGTCGGTTTGACAGAGTTCTGCTATGCCCAAGGACTACTTCGGCGAACGCATTGCCGAGCGCTATGACGAGACAGCTGCCGACATGTTCGACCCTTCCGTGATCGACCCAGTTGTCGACTTTCTCGCCGATCTGGCCTTCGACGGTACGGCGCTGGAGCTCGGGATCGGCACCGGCCGGATCGCGCTACCCCTAGCACAGCGCGGGATCCGCATTCATGGCATTGACCTCTCGGAGGCAATGGTGGCAAGGCTTCGAGCGAAACCGGGTGCCGAGCAGATCAATGTCAGCATCGGTGACTTCGCCACGACGACGGTGCCGGGACAATTCTCAGTCGCCTACCTGGTCTTCAACACGATCATGAATCTGACGACGCAGGACGAACAGGTCGCCTGCTTTCAGAACGTCGCCGCACACCTGGTGCCAGGCGGCCGCTTCGTGATTGAGGTAGGCGTGCCGGACCTCCAACGCCTGCCACCCGGCGAAACGATCCGTGCTTTCACGGTGAGCGATACCAGACTTGGCTTCGACGAATACGACATCGCGTCCCAGGGATTGATCTCGCATCACTATTGGGTCGTCGACGGCAAGCTGGAGGTCTTTTCGCCGCCTTTCCGCTACGTCTGGCCGGCAGAGCTCGACCTGATGGCGCGGCTAGCCGGTATGTCGCTACGGGAGCGCTGGGCCGGTTGGAAAGGTGAGCCATTCACCAGCGACAGCACGAGCCATGTCTCGGTCTGGAAGAAAGCCAACTTGTCAGAATCCAGTTGAGCTATGGATCAACTGGTTATGACAGGTCGGGCGTCAGATGGGGCTGAGCTCCCGCTCGGTCACCTCGGTAAGCCGCTCAAGCAGCCGGTCGAACACATGCGTGCGATCGAACTGGACGGCATGCGCGCGAGCCCGCTCAGCCATCGCGGCTTGTTCATTGCTCGGCATGGTGACCGCCACATCCAGCGCGTCGGCGATCGAGTGCGGGCTACCGACCGGGACGATCATGGCCGTGTCGCCAACGGCCTCGGCAATCCCGCCCGTAGTCGTGGTGATCACCGGTCCGCCACCCGCCAGCATTTTCTCCACCAACGCGATCCCGAAGGTCTCGACGAACTCAGGACGCGGCTTGCTGGGCAGCACGAAGGCAGCGCAGCCGGCCATCAAATGTGGTTTCTCATCATCGTCGACATCGTCGAGGAAGCTGATTCTGTTCGCCGCCGGCGTCTGTGCGGCTAACTCGCGTAGCTGCTGTGCCTCTGGTCCATTACCAGCGATCACAAGTTGCAGCTCCTTGCACGCTGGGCTGGCGGTAAACCCGGTGATCAAGTCGTCGACGCCCTTGGCGCGCGCCAGTCTGGACAGGAACAGCACATAGCCATCGCGCATCAGCCCTCTCCGGTTGAGGACCTGGTCGGTTTGAGTCGGCCTGATATCGAGATAGTCCGCCGTATTGATCGCCGGATAAGAGATCGCGACGCGTTGCCGGCATCGTTGCCCAAAGCAGGTGCCATGGCGAACGTCAATCTCCTCAGCCGAGGAGATGATCAACTCCTTGGTGTACTCCGAGACCGCGACCGGCAGGTCGCTATTGAGGTAGGCCGACAGTACCTGCGCGGCTGCGCCGAAGCGCCCGTCGCCAGCACAGGAGCGGACCACGTTCGTGACATCGGAGCCGACCGCCTCAGCGATAGTGAGGACAGGGACCGGCAGACCCGTGGAGCGGGCGATGCGTAATGCGTCCGATACGGCAAGCGTGTGTGGGCTGAGATAGAGCGAGATGCACACTGTGGGGACACCGTCGGTGAACAGCTCGACAAGGCGTCCGGTCATCCCTGCGAGGTGGCGCCCGTCAGGGACCTTGTAATCGCCGACGGGTTCGGGACGTTCCACTTCGATGCCGGTGCTGTACGGCAGCACGCCATCGAGCGGCTTCAGCGGAAGGCCGGACATGACAAGCAACTCCAGTGGCCAAGTGACGATCTTGACATCGGTGAAACCGCGCTCTAGAGCGACCTCGGCAAGATTCCGCGCCTCCCCGGAGTGCCCACAGATCACCGGGTCGGCGCGGACAACGATGACGAGCCGACGCTCGTGCGACGTGTGCCCCGACGTTTCGTCTCTCGACGCTCCAATCATCGGACCCCCCGTGGTCTGAATGTCCTGGTCTGACTGCCGTTAAGTGTTGATTTTCGAAGCTGATGGCGGCCGGGTCGTAGTGCCCCAGGCCGATGGCTGCGGACCCAGCTGCAGCCGGAGGTGCCCGCCCCGGTGCAGTTCACGCGTTGTCAGCCAAGTCCGATCCAGCGTTTCTCCGTTGAAGATTGCGGACTGCACATACTGCGTCGGACCACCGGCGGCCGGCTCGACGAATCCGGACGTGTCGATCAGTAGCTCCTCCCCGGCGAAGGCAATCCTGGCTTCGGCAAATGACGGCGCATTGATGAGATAGACGCTCTGGCCGGCCAGGGGAAACAGGCCGAGGGAGGCCCATACGTACCAGGAGCTCAAACCGCCCGAGTCGTCGTTGCCTGGCAGCCCGCCAGGGCCGAGACCGAACATGTTGTTGACAATGGCGTGCACCACCTCCGCCGTACGGTCGGGCCGGCCGGCGTAGTGATAGGCCCACGGTGCTTCCATGTCGGGCTCGTTGTTAAGGCCCTCAAAACGGTTCAGCGCGTACCCAGCGGCGAGGTCTGCTGCGCTTGGCCGTTCGCCCAACTGCTTGATAGGATCGGCGCCGTAGCCGAAGAAGCGGTCCAGCAAGTCAATGAATGGGCCGTCCCCTCCGGCAAGCTCGATCCGGGACTTCATGTCGTAGAGCAAGCGGAACGAGTAGTTCCATCTACCGCCTTCGTAGTAGGTGGAATCCGGGAGCAGTCCGTCGTCAGGGTTGAATGCGTTGACCCACTGACCGGCCACGCGTTCGAACTGCGTGGCCAGCTGATTGTCGCCGACGTAATGGGCCACCGTTGCCGCGCATTGATAGCCAAAGGCCAGGTCGAGGGTGTGCGCAATAGGCTCGGCCAGTCCCCGCAACAGGTAATCCTCGCCGTAGGTGCGTCGCAGATCTGTGTCCATGTGACACAGCGCCCAGTCCCAATCGATGCCAGGCACTCCGAGCTGACAGAGATCGGCCAGGAATGTGTGGGCTAGCGCACTGCCTTGTCTGGAGAACCGGTCCGCACCTTTGGCCATCCGGTAGCCGATCGGCAGGTTGCCCTCTTCCTCGCAAATCAAAAGCAGCGCGTTGGCCAGTTCGATGGCCCGCGCCGGAAACACGGCAGTGATCAACGGCAGCTGGGTGCGGTAGATGTCCCACATCGTGCAGATGTCGAACACATAGGGCCCGTCGCCTGGCCACATTGGGCTTTCTTCGGGCGCGAAGCAGGGCTTGATCAGCGAGTGGTACAGAGCAGTGGAGAAGATCGTCTGCCGTGCCGATGAGGAAGTTTCGATCTTGATCTTGTCCAGATGTTGCCGCCACACGGTTGCAGTTTTGGAACGGCGATTGTCAAAAGCCGCTTGGCCCCATCCACAGTCGGCATGCAAATTGTGTTTGGCCTGTTCCACGCCTCGCAGCGAGAAACCGAATCGCAGCTCAAGCACCTGGCCTGGCTTGGTCGGTCCGCGCCACATCAAACCGAACGGGCGCAGCGTGGTAGGTCTGATTCGATCGAAGTCCAACCGGGTGCCCCCGGGCATCAGGCGCCGGTCGTACCACAGCAGCTGCCGCCAATCGCCCGCGTCGCACTCTAGGTGCACCGCCAGCGGGACGCCTTCTACGACGATCTCGGCCTGGGCTACCCCGGGTGCGACGGACTCGATGTGCGCACGCAGTGGAACCGTTGCGCCGTACGGAATCGCCAGGCCGCCCATCGAGAAATCGATCACCAGTCGGGCGTCCTTGTGGGCCGGGAAGGTGTAGCGATGCACGGCGCTCTTCGGGCCCACTGTGAGCTCGCAGCCGATGCCGGAGCCAAGCGTCGTCGCGTAGTAACCCGGCTCCGCCCGCTCATCAAGTAGCTCCCAGGTGTTGCCGAGGTTGTCCAGGGGCTCCTCCATGGGCGTGACGCGGAAATAGTTGTAGTACTTGCGGATCGCGCCCGTGCCGGACTGCTGGAAATGAGTGAATCCCGAAGCGATTTGGGTGTCGTAAAGCTGGGAAGGCACTCCCTCGGTGCTCAGCTGGTAGAGCCCGTACCCGGTCGGGTAGGCGCCGGAGTACGCGCAGACGGAGACCATGCCGAATGGGTACGTCGCACCCGGATGGGTGTTGCCGACCTGGGGCTTGGGCCACCACCAGGTCTCGGCCAGGCCCTCGGGGACAGGCAGATCTGTTACCGAGCTGCCGATGAAGGGATCCACGTGCTCGAGCAAAGTCAGCCTCCTCGTTGCCCGGGCGGCGATCCCCCGACGGTAGGGGCATCGCGTTTCAAATACGTTTCGCCGTCATGACGGTCTCGTGGAGAGCTGTCACCTAGCTGGTGAACATCCCACGGTGCGTGGGATGTTCACGCTGTACATGGCGTGCACGCCATGCACAGCGTGTGCAACCTTGGTACAGCTCGGCCTAGAGAGCGACCTGGTACGCCTCGCGCTCAAAACTCCTACGCTGAGGGGCGATAACCTAGTGCGCTGGACTCCATCCCAGCCGGGGATGGCGCCGCGACAAGTCTGGAGAACAGTTCCGTGGCCGCGACCAGCCGACTCGACAGTGTCATTAATCTGTGCAAGCGCCGTGGCTTCGTCTTCCCCTCGGGAGAGATCTACGGCGGCACTCGCTCGGCTTGGGATTACGGACCGCTTGGCGTCGAACTCAAGGAAAACGTCAAGAAGCAATGGTGGCGCTCGATCGTCACCGAGCGAGAGGACATCGTCGGCCTCGACTCGTCAGTGATCTTGCCGCGCCAGGTGTGGGTTGCTTCGGGCCATCTCACGGCATTCCATGACCCCCTGACCGAATGTCTGTCGTGCCATCGGCGTTTCCGCGCCGACCATCTGGAGGAGGACTTCGAGGCCCGGAAGGGTCGCAAACCCACCGGCCTCGATGAGATCACCTGTCCTCATTGCGGCACCCGCGGGCAGTGGACTGAGCCGCGTGACTTCAACATGATGCTCAAGACGTATCTAGGTCCGGTCGAGGACGAATCGGGTCTGCATTACTTGCGGCCCGAGACCGCGCAGGGCATCTTCGTGAACTTCGGCAACGTGGTACAGGCAACACGCAAGAAGCCGCCGTTCGGCATTGGACAGATCGGGAAGTCCTTCCGCAACGAAATCACTCCCGGTAACTTCATCTTCCGTACCCGCGAATTCGAGCAGATGGAAATGGAGTTCTTCGTCGAGCCGGGCACCGACGAGGGCTGGCACCAGTACTGGATCGACGAGCGAACCCGCTGGTATACCGACCTTGGCATAACGCCGGAGAACCTGCGGCTCTTCGAGCACCCCAAAGAGAAGCTGTCCCACTACTCGAAGCGGACCGTCGACATCGAATACCGGTTCGGGTTCCCAAGTAGTGAGTGGGGTGAGCTGGAGGGCATCGCCAATCGGACCGATTTCGACCTTTCGACCCACAGTAAGCACTCCGGCGTCGACCTGTCCTACTTCGATGCGGCGACCGGCGAGAGGTTTGTTCCGTACGTCATCGAGCCGGCAGCCGGGCCTAACCGGGCGATGATGGCGTTCCTGGTCGACGCGTACGACGAGGATGAGGCTCCCAACACAAAGGGTGGCGTCGACAAGAGAACAGTGCTCCGGCTTGACCCCCGGTTGGCACCGGTGAAGGTTGCCGTACTGCCGCTGTCGCGCAATGAGGCCTTGTCGCCTAGGGCACGAGACCTCGCAGGTCGGCTCCGGCAGCTCTGGAACGTCGACTTCGACGACGCTCAAGCAATCGGCCGTCGCTACCGCCGCCAGGATGAAATCGGTACCCCGTACTGCGTCACAGTCGACTTCGACACTCTCGACGACCATGCTGTCACGGTTCGAGAGCGTGACTCGATGACTCAGGAGCGGGTGTCGGAGGACAAAGTGACCGAGTACCTCGCACAACGGCTGCTCGGTTGCTAACCACGCGCTCGCGCACCGACTCGTCAGAATCTCAGCACCAAATATGGTGCTCAGATTCTGACAAGTCGGCGTTGAGGGTGGGGCGCATCGAGGTTGATCCACCAGTCGTGCTGGCGCCGATGGCGGGCATCACCAATGCGGCATTTCGGCAGCTGTGTCGGGAACAGGGTGCGGGGCTGTATGTCTGCGAGATGATCACCTCCCGTGGTCTGGTGGAGGGTGATCGCAAGACCCTGTCGATGCTCAAGTTCGACCCGGGGGAGCGGGTCCGCTCAGTGCAGTTGTACGGCGTGGACCCAGTGATCATGGCGCATGCCACAGAGATTTTGTGCAATGAGTACGGCGTCGGTCATGTCGACCTGAACTTCGGTTGCCCAGTTCCTAAGGTGACGCGCAAGGGCGGCGGTGCCGCGCTGCCGTACAAGCGCGACCGGCTTCAGATGATCTTGGAAGCCACTGTCCAAGCCGCGGCACCATACGGTGTACCGGTGACGATCAAGACCCGGATCGGCATCGACAACGATCATCAGACTTTCCTCGATGCCGGCCGGATCGCCGAGGACTCGGGCTGCGCGGCGATAGCGCTGCATGGCCGGACCGCACAGCAGGCGTACGCGGGCAAAGCGGACTGGAACGCAATTGCGGCGCTCAAGGCGCATGTCTCCATTCCGGTGTTGGGCAATGGCGACATCTGGGAGGCAGCCGACGCGCTGCAGATGATGCGCCAGACCGACGTCGATGGCGTAGTCATCGGCCGTGGGTGCCTCGGTCGGCCGTGGCTCTTTCGAGACCTGGCCGATGCCTTTGCAGGCCACCCTTGCCATCCACTGCCCGCTCTCGGCGAGGTCAAGCACATGCTGCGCCGTCATGCCGAACTGCTGGTGGGCCTGTCAGACGAGCTACGCGGTCTCAGCGAGCTGCGCAAGCACATGGCTTGGTACTTCAAGGGATTCCCAGTAGGTGGCGAGCTGCGGCACCGCCTAGGTATGGTCTCCTCCTTGGCCGAGCTCGACCATCTGCTGTCCCAACTAGACCCCGATGTCAGCTTCCCGGCCTCCGAATTGGGCTCCCCTCGGGGACGGCAGGGCGCCCCACGCGCAAAGGTGGCGCTGCCTGACGGCTGGCTGACCGATACCTCCGGTCGTGATCTTGACCTAGCTGCCGCCGAGCAGGGCATCTCGGGTGGTTGACGAGCTCACTCCCCGCGCCAAGGCCTGGGCGGACACCATGGCCGGTCATCTCGATGGCGAGCTGGTACGGGCCCACTCGGGTTCGCCCGGCCGCCCGGGACCGGGACCGATTGTGGACCGAAAACTGCGCGAGCAGCACGAGCGTGCAACGCTTCGACCCAGCTCGGCCTTTGCCGAAGGAGCTGGTCATCGCGCCATTGCGGAGGAGCCTGACGACCAGCGCACCTGCTTTGAGCGTGACCGTGATCGAATCGTGCACTCCACGGCGTTCCGGCGACTCGCCGGCAAGACCCAGGTTGTCGTCTTTCCCAGCGATCACCAGCGCACTCGACTGACCCATGCTCTGGAGGTAGCTCAGGTCGCAACATCGATCGCCCGCGGGGTGGGTGTCAATGTGACCTTGGTCGAAGCGATCGCCCTCGGGCATGATTGCGGTCACGGGCCGGGCGGGCATGCCAGCGAGGACGCTTTCGACACCTTTATCCCAGAGGGATTTGACCATGGGCCATGGGGTGCAGATGTTGTGCTGCAAAGCCTCAATCTCTGCGCTGAGACGCTGGACGGAATCCGCAACCACTCCTGGTCACGACCGGCGCCACTTACGGTGGAGGGCCACATCGTCAGCTGGGCAGACCGCATCGCCTATTGTGCGCACGATCTTGAGGACGCCATTCATGCCGGAATCGTCGCGCCGGGTGATCTTCCTGCCGAGATCATCGAGGTATGCGGGCCGAGCCGGCGAGAGCAGCTCAACACCTTTGTCAAGGCAGTGATACGCGCGGTCGCGGAACATGGCGAAGTTGGGATGGCTCCGGCTGAGGCAGGAGCCTTGGCGGCGCTGCGGGCGTTCAACTATGAACGCATCTATGTACGACCCGCTTCGCTTGCCCAGTCCCGCGCAGTCATTGAGGTACTTCGCGCATTGGTCGAGTACTACACCGAGCATCCGGAGCTGATCCCGGACGAGCTGAGAGTGCGGCCGCGATCCGATGCCGCCGTACGGGCGGCCGTGACGTACGTGGCTGGGATGACCGACAGGTATGCCTTCGACTTGGCAGTACACCACCTGAACTGGCCGCGGGAGCGGCTG
>DATCXA010000681.1:0-4669 GCA_036566085.1 Propionibacteriaceae bacterium | reverse complement strand
GCGGTGCCTACGACGAGGCGCTTGCTGAGTTTGCCCTGGCACAGCGCCGATACCAACAGGAGGGTACGACAGCGCCGGCCGCGCTAGCGCTGACCGAGCAGGGCGACGTGTTACGCATTCGAGGCCAACTCGACGAGGCCGAGGCGGCCTACCGGCAGGCAGCGGAATTCGGCTATGAGCCCCAGCCGGGATTGGCGTTATCGTGGCTTGCTCGCGGTCGGACGACGCCGGCCATCTCGGCGATCCACCGGCTGCTCTCCGAAGCGGGGGGGCTGGTTCAGCGGTCTCGGCTGCTTCCGGCTGCCGTCGAGATCCTGGTTGCGGCGCAACTTCTTGACGAGGCCCGCGGCCATTCGGACGAGCTTTCTAAGATCGCGTCGGCGTTCGGCATCTCCGCGCTTCGGGCCATGACGGCGTACGCGTACGCCGCCATCGAGCTGGCCTCTGGGGAGATAGAGGAAGCACTCGGCCATGGTCGCGAATCGTGCCGTCTCTGGAGCGATATCGGATCGCCGTACGAGGCGAGCCGGGCGCGGGTGCTGGTCGCGCGTGCTCTGCGCGAGCTTGGTGATGAGGATTCAGCGACAAGTGAGCTAGTGGTTGCCGGCCACGGCTTTGCTGACGTGGGTGCGGCGCCGGGAGTCCAGCAGGTCGACAAGCTGCTGGGCCGAGCGCGGCCCGGCGGCCTCACCGAACGTGAGATTGAGGTCCTGAGACTGGTTGCCGCAGGGCGCAGCAACCCCGACATTGCCCGCGCCCTGGTACTAAGCCCAAAAACCGTGGAGCGCCATCTGAGCAATATCTTCACCAAGTTGGATGTGCCGTCTCGCACGGCCGCGGCTGCGTACGCCCACGAGCACGGGCTGATGGCCTGACGCATGGCTAACGGTTTCCGAGGTGGCCGTGGCCCGGGCTGCAGCTAGGGGGCGTGTCGTTGCCACTGATCACGAAGTCGTTGCAGGTGAGAAATCGGTTGTTGAACCTGCCTAGCCCAAATGACGTGATGGCCACGATCCCAACGATCGCTGCAGCGAGGAGCCGGCGGCGGTTGGGTATCTGCTCGTATCCCGCAATGGTCACCCGCAGCAGCAGCGCGGCGAGGAAAGGCATTCCGGCGAGCGTTAGCACGATTGCCACATAGAACAGGGCCCGCGACCACGTCCTAACCCCAACCTCCGGCAGCACGATCGCGAGCAGCAGCCACAGCGAAGGAAGCAGCAGCGCCAGCCGCCGCGGCCACGACACCCGAGCACGGCGCCCCGCCGTAAGGCTCACCAGAAAGATCGCAGTAGATGCCGCCCACAGCGCCAGGAGCTGCTGGAAAAAGATGACTCCGTATGCGCCCAAGTCGAATGCCGGCCACCAGACAACGAGGGCCGCGGCAACTACGGCGACGGATATTGCTTGCGTTATCCGATCAGCGTTGGCCTCAGGTCCGTCGCTGCCCTTGGCTGGTCCTGTCTCCTCGTCTGCACCCATGTGACAAGCCCGTCATGATGGCACCCATGGCTCCTGCCAGCCGCCGCACTCGGCGGGCAGGCGCTCCGCAGCGGCTGGTCCCCATGAGCCCGGGCTGTAGGAGTCCACATCTGGTGGTGTGTCGAGCAGCGGCTGCATGATCCGCCAGGTCTCCTCGACCCCGTCCTGCCGGGTGAACCGGGTGGCTTGGCCCAGCATCGCAGCGCGGAGCAACACCTCGTACGGCGTCGGCCCTTCGCCGCCCTCCTCGGCAAATGTCATGTCCAAGGTGATGGACTCCGGTTGCATGCTTTCCGCGCGCCGAGCCTCGAGGACGATGCGGAGACCAGTCGAAGGATCCAGCCTCACCACGAGATGATCCGGCTGCGCAGCACGATCTCCCCAGCGACCAAAGCCCAGCCGCGGAGGTTCTTCGAAGATGAGTCGTACCTCGGTCTGCGTTACCGGCATGCGCTTGCCTGCGCGGATGAAGAACGGGACGCCGGACCAGCGCCAGTTGTCGATCTCTAGCCGCAACGCGGCGTAGGTCTCCGTAGTTGAATCGGGTGCGACCCCGTCGATGCTGCGGTAACCCTCGTACTGCCCGCGGACGTACGCTGTCGGATCCGCTGCAAGCGTGGCCTTGAAGAGCGCCACTTTGGCGTTTCTCAGTGTCGTGGGGTCACTGCCTGCGGGCGGCTCCATGGCTACGGCGGCTACAACCTGCATGAGGTGGTTCACCACTACGTCACGTAGGGCGCCGACCGGATCGTAGAAGTGGCCGCGATCCTCGACGCCGAACGCCTCCGCCATGGTGATCTGCACACACTTGACGTAATTGCGGTTCCAGACCGGTTCGAGCATGGTGTTGGCGAAGCGCAAGTACAGGATTTCCTCGAGCCCCATCTTCCCGAGGTAGTGATCAATCCGATACAACTGCGACTCATCGATGTACTGGTGAAGCTCATCGGCCAAGGCCCGGGCTGAGGCAAGATCGTGGCCGAAGGGTTTCTCGACGACGACGCGTCCGGTTTTGGTGAGGCCCGCCTCGGCGAGTCCTTTGACCGTGGTTGCGAATAGGAACGGCGGAATCTCCAGGTAGAACACCGGACATTTGGTGCCGCTGATCGCCTCGCCGACACGGTGGTAAGTCGCCGGATCTGCAAAATCGCCTGACACGTAAGACAATCGTGCAGCAAACCGTTTGAACACGTCTTCGTCGAGCTGCTCCCCAGTCGCAATGATCGATTCACGGGCCCGTTCCACAAGTTGATCAACGGTCCAGTCGCTGACTGCTACGCCGACGATCGGGCATTGCAGCAGGTCGCGCTTCTCGAGTCGGTAGAGCGAGCGGAATGTCATGACCTTGGCCAAGTCGCCGGTGATGCCGAAGATCACGAACACATCGGCTTCCTGTTGTCCAGACCGTGCCGGACCGTCCCGTTCTACCATCAACCGGCCTCCTGATCATGCCGCCGCAACCAACACCTCGGGTCCTGAGACAAACCCCCGGCTGTCTTCCTACACCACGCTAAGAAGCAGGGTCGGACCTGTCCTCACCCAGCGGGGGTGAGGCTGCTGGCTGCGGGTCGAACTCCGGTCGCTCTCCCTGGTCGTCGTCGCCCCAGTCGATTCGGGCGTCGTCGGTGCGGTCCACGATCGCGATGGCGCGGTCGCTGCTGAAGTAGTCCCATCCCCAAGCGATGAAGGCGTCGATCTTGTTTCGGGTGCCGCTGAGCAATGCGGCGTGTACACCAAGCCAGGCCGCGAATGCCACCGGACCCTCAACCTCGTGCCGGTGGGCCCCCATTTCGGCGATAGCGGCGTTGCGGCCGATCATCGCCATGATGCCCTTGTCCTTGTAGCGGAAATCCGTGCGTTCCTTGCCTGCCATCTCATCAAGAATGTTTCGGGCCGCCCAGGCGCCCGATTGCTGAGCGACTGATCCGAGCTGGGGCAGCGTCTTGCCGTCAGCGTGAGGGATATTTGCCGCATCGCCGAGCACATAGACCCGCGGGTGTCCTGCCACCGTGAGGTCAGGTTGTACGTCGATTCGGCCGCCATGCCCTGCTGGCAGATCCGCCGCAGCAACGACATCGGAAGGCTTTTCCCCACCGCCCCAGACCACTGTTCGAGTCATGATCGTGGTTCCGTCGCTCAGCAGCACTCTGTCTTGGAGTACCTCCTTGACCCCGACACCGAGATGCAGCTGGACACCGTCGCGTTCCAAGCGATTCGCGGCATAGGCATGCGCCTTCTCAGAGAACGGTGCGAGCAGGACCTCGCCATGATCAACCAGATGGACCTTGGCCGGCTCCGCGAGTGATCGGTATCGACCAGGGATGACGTCTCTGAGGACTTCGGCCAGCGCTCCCGCTGTCTCGACTCCAGTCGGCCCGCCACCGACGATCACGAAGTTCAATGAACCCTGCTCAATGAGCTCCGGGCGCTCCTGTGTCGCATCCAAAACGTTGAGAATGCGGGCACGCAGCATTTCTGCATCATTGACCGAGTAGAGCGGGAGGCTCTGCTCGGCTGCTCCAGGTGTGCCGAAGAAATTCGCTTGGGCTCCCGCTGCCACCACCAGGTAGTCCGCGGACAGCACCGATCCGGAGGCTGTGGTGACCGATCGGGCTTCTGGGTCGATCGATACCGCCGCCGTACGGTGCACGTCTACGGTCTTGTCATGACGGAAGATCCCTCGCAGCGGCCGGGCGATGTCATATGCGGCTATCTGGGCCGTGGCGAGTTGGTACAGCATCGGCTGGAACTGGTGGTAGTTGTTGCGGTCCAGGAGGACCACGTCGACATCATTCTTGGCAAGATGCTGGGCGCAGGTGACGCCCGCGAAGCCGCCCCCAACGATGAGCACTGTCGTATCAGCCATGGGCCATCGCCTCCTCTGGACCCCCGCCAGCCCGTGCGAGCACGGCCGTAGAAATCGTCCAACCCTCGATGTCAGGCACACATCACCCCACGCGGGTGATGCCGCGGGTCGGTGCCTCGGCCAGGCTCGGGGTGTCATGATCGCGACAGTTACCGCCCTGACGGCAATCGTCTTTGTGAACCCGGTGCCGTGGGCGCGCGCGCAAATGGCGTTCACCCTGGGGTTCCACATCATCTTGGTACCGCTCGGCGTTTCTTGGGCGTTCATGACCTTGATCGCCAACTACCGCGGCATCCGGCACGATGACCGCGACGCATTGGTTCT
>DATCXA010000674.1:0-3624 GCA_036566085.1 Propionibacteriaceae bacterium | reverse complement strand
CATGAACCGGACCTTCATCGCGTCCCCCCGTTCCTCTTGACCCTCGGCCCGGCTTCATGACGCCTTCGACCCCGGCCCTCCTCTGGGGGCCCGAGTCGGGTGGCGACCGCTGCGAGCTCTCCAGGAAACTGATGGACGGTGGCACGGCGGAGCGAGCGTGCACGGCTAGGCGAACCTCTTGACGAAGGTGAGAGCCGTTTGGGCGACCTCGCGCCAGCCGTGGTCGATCGTGAGGGAGTGGCCTCGGTTCGGCATCTTCACGATCTCCGTCACGCCGGGATTGCGCCTCTGCCGCTTGTAGGCGGCGTTCGCGATCGCCCACGGCACCGTGTGGTCCTTCTCGCCGTCGATGATCAGCAGGGGACCGCGGCCGGGGTTTGTCGTGTTCACCTTCGCCTCCGTCCACGGGTTGAGGTTCGCGTTGCCCATCTGGACGAGAGAGATCCCGGAGCCGGCGACGTGGAACGTGTCGTAGAGCTCCTTTGCCTCCTTCTCGTCCAGCGCGTTCGCCCAGCCGTACTTGAACTGGTCGAACGTCAGCGTGATCGCGCGGCCCCGCGTGCGTGGGTTGATCAGGAACGGGCCGATTCCCCTGAGCACCGAGACCGGCAAAGGCAGAACGCCGCGGAAGACTCCTGGGTCGATCGCCACCGTGGCCGCCGAGAGGCCCCGGCCCGCGAGCATCTGCGCCAGCAGTCCGCCGGTCGAGTGCCCCATTACCGCTGGTTTCTTGTCCAAGGCATCGATGATCTCGGTGATGTGGTCGGCGACCTGCTTCAGCGTCTTCTTGGCCAGGACGTCCGGGTTCGCGCGGGCCTCCTCGACGGTCTCAGGATCGTCCGGCCAGTCCGGAGTGAGCGGCGCGTAGCCAACCTCGCTGAAAAGCTGCCCCCAGCTGTCCCAGCTGCTCGGCAACAGCCAGAGGCCGTGGATGAAGACGACGGGCGTGTTGCCGGAGGCGTTTGCCGCCTCGATCTCCCGGTTCTCCCGCTCGGAAACTGACGCCATGCCAAACTCCTCTCGGTTCGGAAAACGCGTTCTAATCAAAATATGGGATCTCACCGACTATGAGGTATGGCAGCATGCCGAAGCAGATCGATGCCGCAAGCCGCGTCGCTGCGATTGCCCCTACCTGAGCTCGCCATAGCCGCGTGCCACCTCCATCCGCTGGAAGCCGCGAAGAGAGAATGCACCACATGGCGACCGAACGCTGGACCGCGTACTGGACCATGGCACCTCGGCACGGCGTACTGCGGACAGAGCCTGCTCGTAGCCCGCACGCCGATGAGGCGTTGGTACGCACCATCTGTTCTGGCATTAGCCGGGGCACCGAGATGCTGGTACACGCCGGCCATGTCCCTCCCGAGATTGCCGAGTCCATGCGTGCTCCATTTCAGGTGGGAAACTGGCCCGGTCCAGTCAAGTACGGATACCTCTCTGTCGGTGTCGTCGAGGAAGGTCCAGCGCACCTCCAGAGCCGTAGAGTCTTCTGCCTGCACCCGCATCAAGATCGTTATGTGGTGCCGATCAGCGCGTTGACGCCCGTGCCTGATGCAGTGCCCAGCGATCGCGCCGTGCTTGCCGGGACCGTCGAAACTGGCATCAACGCGCTCTGGGATGCAGCCCCACGGATCGGTGACCGCGTTGCGGTCGTTGGCGCCGGCATGGTTGGCGGCATTATTGCCGCCGTCGTACGGACCTTTCCGCTCGACCGGCTGCAGCTCGTCGACGTCAACCCCGCCAGGTCAGCGCTTGCTGATGCTCTCAGTCTCAAGCTGATGCATCCCAATGATGCAGCCGGCGATAATGATCTTGTTTTTCACTGCTCGGCCACCGAATCCGGCCTCGCCCGGAGCCTGGAGTTGCTGGGGGAGGAGGCCGAGCTGATCGAAGTCTCGTGGTACGGGCTAAAGCAGCCGCGGGTGCCGCTGGGCGCTGAATTCCATTCCCGGCGGCTGACGATCCGAGCCAGCCAGGTGGGTGCCGTAGCCGCCTCCCGGCGCGCCCGGCGTAGTGCCGGCGACAGACTGGCACTGGCCATGCGGCTGCTGGAGGACCCGGTCTTTGATGTCTTCATCACTGGTCATGCGCCGTTCGGGGTGCTACCCCAGACTATGGAGTCGATCTTCAACGGCGACGCTGAGACACTGTGCCAAGTGATCGACTACCCAAATGAGGAGGAGTCCTAAGAGTGTTCCACTTGACGGTTCGTGATCATGTGATGATCGCGCACAGCTTGCCGCATCCGTCGTTCGGCCCGGCCCAGAACCTGCATGGTGCCACGTACGTCGTCGAGCTGACACTCTGGCGCGACACCCTGACGGCTGAGTCGATCGTGATCGACATCGGCGAGGCTGCTGAGGCTCTGCGACATGCGCTCAGTGATCTCAACTACCGCAACCTCGATGAACATCCCGATCTTGTCGGCACTCTGACGACCACCGAGTCAGTAGCAAAGTTGATCACCGAGCGGATCGC
This sequence comes from Propionibacteriaceae bacterium, assembly GCA_036566085.1. Classification (GTDB taxonomy): domain Bacteria; phylum Actinomycetota; class Actinomycetes; order Propionibacteriales; family Propionibacteriaceae; genus Microlunatus. The sequence continues at coordinate 1,146 of DATCXA010000674.1, read as the reverse complement.
AGGCTCACTCGCAGGCCGTGGGCTCAGCAAGTTGGACGTCACGCTGCGCGAACATCCCGATGCCTGGGCGGGATACACCAAGACTCTTGAGTGAGCATCTCGGCTTTGTGACCTGGGATCGCGACATCCCGACGGGTGGCAATGTCTACAACCACAATCTCGTCGCCGAGTTGCGGGCGCTGGACGTCGACGTGGGGTTACATACGCTGCCCGGACCCTGGCCAGAGGGCAATGCGTCGACTCATGCCCAGCTCGCGAGAGCCCTGCAGGAGGCACCCACTTCCTTGGTCGACGGCATCCTGGCCTGCGGCGCGCCGGATGTGATCGCCGCGGCTGTTGACTCCGGCCGAGTGATCATCATCCTGGTGCACCTCCCGATCAGCGACGAGCTAGGGCTAGAGCCAAGCCGACGGGAGCGGTACGCCGCACTGGAAGCTCGAGCGATCCAAGCCGCCTCCGGAGTGCTGTGTACCAGCCGGTGGTCTGCCGCCCAGCTCAGTCAGCGATTTGGGCGTCGCGATGTTGGCGTCGCGGTTCCCGGCGTCAGGCCGGCGGCTGTCGCGCGCGGCAGCCAGCAGACCGGGCATCCGCGCTTCCTGACCCTGGCCAGCCTGACGCCGACAAAAGATCAACTCAGCGTGGTACGAGCGCTGGCCCAAGTCGCGGAGCTCGCATGGACGGCAGCCCTTATCGGCTCAGACAGCGCAGCTCCGAACTATGCCGACCAGGTACGTGCTGAAATCGCAGCCGCGGCGTTGGGGGAGCGGATTGCGGTGCCGGGAATGCTCGCTGGCGACGCACTCGACCGGGAATGGGATGCCGCCGACTTATTGATCGTGCCGTCGCGTATCGAGACCTACGGCCTGGTCATCGGCGAGGCGTTGGCTCGCGGTATCCCGGCCGTAGTGCCGGAAGGTACCGGCGCCGTTGAAGCCCTCCATCAGGGGGCGACATCGCACAGCGATGCGGCACCGGGCACGACGGTTTCGCCCGGCGATCCCCAGAGCCTCGCGGCCCTGCTGCGCAGCTGGCTTACCGACGCGCCGCTGCGGCACACATGGCGCCAGGCAGCGCTCGCTCAGCGAGATACGCTGCCCGGATGGCAGCAGACGGCAGAGGCGGTGCTGGCCTACCTGGAGCAACGAG
>DATCXA010000670.1:0-3459 GCA_036566085.1 Propionibacteriaceae bacterium | reverse complement strand
GCTCGGACGGGTCGTCGTACAACATCTGAGCCTCCTGCTGCTTGTCGTCCCGCTTGTTCTCGCGCCGGATCCGGTCGATGGCCTTGCGGTTGGCCGTGGTGGTCAGCCAGGCGGCGGGATTGGGAGGCACCCCGTCGGCTGGCCACCGCTCGACGGCGATCGCGAACGCCTCGGCCGCCGCGTCCTCGGCGATGTCGAGGTCACCGAAACGCCTGGTCAGGGAGGCGACCACCCGGGCCCACTCCTCGCGGTATGCCTGGGTGATCACCTCCCGGACGTCGACCATGCTCACACGAACGGCCGCACCTCGATCTTCCGATCGCAGACCTTCGACGCCTCGGCGGCGAGCTCGAGCGCCACATCCAGATCGGGGGCCTCCCACACCCAGACGCCGGCGAGGTACTCCTTCGACTCCACGAAAGGCCCGTCGCTGAACACCACCTGCTCGCCCCGGTTGTCGATGACCGTGGCCGCGTCGGTGTCCGCGAGTCCGCCCGCGAAAACCCAGTAGCCCTCGGCGATCAGTCGTTGGTTGAACGCGCTGATGGCAGGCTGCGTGTCCGTGCTGCCGGGATTGCTCTTGTCATCGATCACGGAAACCAGGTACTGCATCTGAAGATCATCTCCTGTGGTGTCAAGACAGCGTGGTTCGGTGGTCAGGGACTTCAGGCCGTCGCATACTGCGGGCGCCCGGCCGGCCGGTAGACCTGGATCGTCACGCCCTTCGAGTCGACTCGCGACTCGAGCAGATCGAGCGCAAGATCGGGGCCGGTCTCCGGGAACAGTCTCGCGCCCTGGCCGAGGATCACCGGGATCACGATCAGAGTCATCTCGTCGACCAGATCGTTCTCCAGCAGCCACCGGGTCAGGGCGCCACTGCCGTGCACCTGCAGCTCGCCCCCGGGCTTGGCCTTCAGCTCACTGATGGCCGCCGCGAGGTCACCGCGGAGAACGGTCGTGTCCTCCCAACGCGGCGCGGTGAGCGTGGTCGAGGCAACGTACTTGGGGGCCTCCTTCAAGGCCACGCCGATGGGATGTGCGCGCATCTGGTCGATTGATCCCCAGGAGCCGGCGAACAGCTCGTAGGTGCGCCGGCCGAACAGGAACGCCTCTGCGTGCTGGTAGGTCTGCGTGATGAACGTCCTGGTCTCGTCGTCGCCCTTCCCCCGGGCCCATCCACCGCGCTCGAATCCGCTCCTGCGGTCCTCATCCGACGTGCCGCCGTTTCCCTGCATCACTCCATCAACGGTGACTTGCGTCATGGTTGTCAGTTTCATGGTCGCGGTCCCCTTCGCCTTGGGGCGCCCGTCGTGGGCGCCTCTCACCCCTGCTACGAACACCTCTGTCCCGATCCGACACAGCCTCGCGGATTTCTTTCGAGGACTTTCTGGTACGCCGGTTGTGAGCGATCCAACAGCGAGAGGTTTCGGGGCGACTGTGCCGGATTTCTTGGCGTGCAGGCGCGACGGCGTCTCCTCGACACCCAACTTAGGGACCCTGACAGAAAGCCCGGCCTCTAGGCTTGACTATGCTCGAATACATGTTCGATTATAAAGAAGTGGCGCCGCAAGTCACTTCACAAAGGGCAGGAAGCCGCATCCACGAGCTGCAGCAACGAGTGCAGCGGATGCAGGGGCCTGCTGTCTCTCGAGTTCTGGAGTCGTTACCGGGCTTGTCGGGAGTCATCCAAATCAGGACTGGTGAGGCATATGCGGTAGACAGTCCAAGCCTTGCGACCGCCTTGGTCGCAGGCCCATCGCAGGCTGGGGAATGGATCGCCTTTGTCGGTGTCCCTGATCTGGGGCTTGAGGCTGCAGCACAGTTCGGGGTCGATCTTGATCGGACTGTAGCGGTGCCGCGTCCCGGTGAGCTCTGGCTCAGCGTGACGGCTGGTCTGCTTGATGTGGCCACGGTCGTAGTCGTAAAACCACCGGTGCCGGTTAGTGCGCAGCAAGCCGAGCGGCTGAAGTCGCGGCTCCGGATGAAGGATGCGGCCTTGGTGTGCTGGGGTGAATGGCCACGGTCAGATGCCACCTTGACCATTACCGAATCCTCCTGGCTTGGGCTTGGCTACGGACATGGCCGATTGACGGCACGTCGAGTCGTGGTCTCGGTTCGCAAGAGTGGACCGGTGCGCCACGTACCACTTTGGTTGCCAGATCCCGACCAACAAGTGACCGAGCGTGATCACGAGGTGGTGCCACTCGTCGTGGCTCAGGCGGTATGAGACATGACCGTCATGGAGCCGGACAAACAGCGCCTGGACAAACTACCCTCCGACAAACAACGGAGTGCATCGACTGAGCGAGCGGAGACAAGACAGCTCGTCGTGTGGTGTCCTGACTGGCCAGTTGTTGCGGCGGCAACCGAACTCGGCTTGAGTACTCAGCTGCCGCTCGCTGTTTTCGAACGCGGTGAAGTCTTTGCCTGCTCAGCCATGGCCAGGGTGGAGGGTGTACGGCGTGGCATGCGACGCCGTGACGCGTCGGCACGCTGTCCAGAGCTGACCATTCTCGAACGGAACGAAGCGAATGAGATCCGCACTTTCGAGAGTGTGCTGTCGGCGATAGAGGAAATCTCGGCAGGCGTAGCACCGGTACGACCCGGACTATGTGCGCTCCGAGTACCCAGCCGCTTCTACGGCGGTGAACGTGAGGCGGCGGCCGTTGTGGCTGAACATCTGGTGAGTGCTGGAGTCTGGGATTTCCGAATTGGGATCGCTGACGGCATCTTTGCCGCCGAGCACGCGTCACGTCGGGCCGCACCTCAAGATTGCTGGATCATCCCACCCAGTGGGTCGGCGACGTTCCTCGCCGGCCTCTCGATCGGTGTCTTGGAAAATGCCGAGCTCGTCACTCTGCTGCGGCGCCTCGGAATCCGCAGTCTCGGAGACTTTGCCGCATTGGCTACCAGTGACGTGCTTACTCGATTCGGCCAGGAAGGCGCCCTACTTCATCGGCTGGCTCGCGGACTGGACAACCGCCCGATCGTCTCTCGACGGCCGCCTCTCGATATGGAACAGCGAGTGTCTTTCGCGCCGGCGCTGGAGACGGTCGAACCGATTGTGTTCAGCACTCGGCAAACTGCCGAAAAGCTGGTCGCGGAGCTTGCGCATCACGGCCTGGTCTGCTCAGAGATCCGTATCGAGGTGGTGACCGAAGGTGGCTGGACAGGATCGCGAGTCTGGGCACACTCGCGTTGGTTCGCGGCCAGCGATCTGATCGATCGGATCTATTGGCAGCTGCAAGGCGATCCAGCTCCAGAGCCGGTATCTGAGTTACGGCTGCTCCCTGAGTCGGTGGAATCACTGGCTGATCATGGTGAGGGTCTGTGGGGCAGCGCGCTGAATGATCATGTTGAACGAGGAATCGCCCGGCTGCAAGGCATGCTCGGCCCGGAGGAGGTCTTGGCTCCCTCGCTCCAAGGCGGGCGCAGTCCACAAGATCGGCAGCTGCTCAG
>DATCXA010000665.1:0-8119 GCA_036566085.1 Propionibacteriaceae bacterium | reverse complement strand
GCATCAGCCGATTCCGAGCGTGCGGGGAAGCGCCGAACCGCCCGATGGTGCAGCGAGCACCCAGCCCGTCTCCTCACTGCTCGACACCACGACGACACGCCAACGGGCAATTACTACCCGGACGGTTCCGGCGGTCCCTGCCCGATCAACGACTCCTCCACCGATCAACGTTCAGACCCGCATACGACCCGGCGTATCCCCAAGATCAAAAACGGGGTCCAGTCCGACCACTCCGCTTCGGCCGCCGCAAGCCGGGCCAGCGAGCCAGCCACCAGCCGCCACCCGACGACGGCGGCGCTGGATCGGTCTGCTACTAGTGCTCGCTGTGTTACTGATCGCGGCCGGGATCATCTCCGCTCTGATCTTGGACCGGCGGATCTCCGCGGCACCCGAGCCAACATCCTCTGGTGATCAATCAAGCGCCACACCTGACAGCGCAGCAACCCGGCCGAGCAAGCGCACCATCACCGGAGCACGGGACTTCGATCCGCAGGGCGATGACAAAACCGAGAATCCCGACGAAGTGAAATTCGCCTACGACGGCAACCCGAGCACGCGCTGGCGGACGGTGCAGTACTTCGGCAACCCGAAGCTCGGCAATATCAAGCGCGGTGTCGGCTTGGTACTTGATCTTGATACACCGCAACCGGTGCATGAGTTGCGGCTCACGCTTAGTGGCACAGGCACGACCGTGCAGTTCCGGGTCCCGAAGTCGGATCCGTCTCAGATCAGCAAGCCGCCGATGGGCTCTGACAAGCTGTGGCGTACGGTGGCCGCCGAATCGAAAGCGGGTGGATCGGCGACCCTGACGGCGACGCAGGATGTGACCACCCGATATGTCCTGGTGTACCTGACCTCACTGCCGAAGGAGGGGACGGGCTACCGCGGCGGCATTTACGAGGTCGAGGTGCTGGCTTGATCGAGGGCGGGTGTGAGGACAGTCCCCTCGACCATGCAATCCCCGACGTTTCAACCCTCGACGATGCAACGCTGCTGCGTGCGCACGTCGACGGCAGCCCCGACGCGTTTGCGGTCCTTGTCGCGCGGCATCAAGATCGAATGTGGTCTATCGCGCTACGGATCATGCGGGATCCTGAGGATGCTGCGGATGCATTGCAAGATGCCTACATAGCGGCGTTCCGCAGGGCCGGCACTTATCGAGGTGAGGCTCAGGTGACGACCTGGCTCCACCGCGTGGTGGTCAATGCCTGCCTCGATCGACTGCGCATGATGAGGTCCCGGGAGACCGAACCGCTGCCGGAAGATCTTGATCGGTGGAGCAGGATAGGCACGACGTTGATCAAGGACCCATTGGAGATCAAGGAGCAGCGCAGCGTTGTTGCCGAGGCCTTGGGCGCCTTGAACGCGGACCAGCGTGCCGCGCTAGTGCTAGTTGATATGGAGGGGTACTCGGTGGAGGAGGCGGCGGTAATCCTTGGCTCCGCACCGGGCACCATCAAGAGCCGCTGCGCCCGCGGCCGGGCGCGATTGCTGCCTTTGCTGATGCGTCTTAAAGCAGAGGCGGATTCCTAAGATGCCCCATCCGCTCGAACTGTCCTATAACTGGCGGACTCCTGTGATGTTCGCCAGCATCGCGGCCACGATTTGTGTTGGGGTGCTGATCCGCGGTCAGGTCAGCGGATGGGTACCGGCACTAGTGATGGTGGTTGCACTCTGGGTGCTCGTCGTGGGCCTCATTTACCTGCGGACAAGAGCATTTCTGCTGATCGACGGGTCCCGGTTGATTGTTCGGCACTTCCGCAAGTTCCACACCGTCGAGGCTGCGAACCTGGTTGCGGTCAATGAGTTCCTGACTCCAAGTGGGCCGAGCTACCGGCTCACCGTACGCAGTTCCGATGGCAGCACCAGCCGAGTCGTCGCCCCCGTGGCGCTGCTGCGCGGCGGTCATTCGGCCCTCTTCACCTGGATACTGACTCATGCACCTCAGGCAACGCTTGACAAGGGGTCTGAAAAAACCGTGGCCCGGCTGAAGACCCGAGGGCTCATCCCATGACTACGCAGCACTTATCAATCGACGAGCTGGCCGACGCGGCAGAGGGTTTACTGGACCCCGAGCGCGCGGCCTTCGCCGAGTCGCATATCGCCGGATGTACGGAGTGCCGGGCTCAATCGGAGGCCTTGCACGAGATCACCGGGATGCTGCGCACCGAGCCTCCGCTGCCCATGCCGGAGGCGGTAGTTCACCGGCTGAACGATGTCGTTGCTGCGGAGAGCGCCAGGCGTACCGATGTTTGGAAACCGAGGCGAACACTCGGCACCTTTGGAGAAGACTTGAAGAAATCGTCCAAGTCGCGTTGGGCGCTGCCCGCGCTCGCCGCTGCGGCGGTGGCGGCTGTGGTCGGCTTTGGGGCATACCTGATCAGTGCCAGTGCAGGACTCAATGAGCCACCAGTCGTGGCCGCAGTCCAGAGCAGCGACTTGGGACTGGAGGCACGAGCCTTGGAACAGGCCGCCGGAGGCCTCAGCCCACACCGCTTCTCCCAAGCGTGGGGCTGCGCCCGCAAGGTCACTGACGGGCGTATCACTGGCCTTGCAGCCAGCAGGGTGGATGGCACGCCGGCACTGCTGGTTTATACGAAGTCGGACGGGTCAACCTTGGTCACCGTGGTAACCGGTTGCGCATCCGACACCCCCTCCGCCGGCCCCTCGGCGGTGCTGACGCGCTAACACGTCATTCGGTGCGGACCTGCCGCTCAACCAACCCATGGCGCGCCAGCCCGCTGCTGTCAACGGCTCAGCGGTCTTCGGAATAGGTTGCCTGCCGAGGCCGTTCTGCGAGGGTAGGGTTGCAGCCCACAGCAAGTCACAAAGGACACAATGAGCACCGAATCCGTACGGGACGTCATCATCATCGGTAGCGGGCCAGCTGGCTATACCGCCGCCATCTACGCCGCCCGGGCCGATCTCAAACCGCTCGTTTTCGAGGGTGAGATTGATGCTGGCGGCGCCTTGATGACCACAACCGACGTGGAGAACTTTCCGGGCTTCCGTGACGCCATCATGGGTCCCGAGCTGATGGACAATATGCGCGCCCAGGCCGAGCGATTCGGCGCGGAAATGATCACCGAAGACATCGTCGAGATGGACCTGACCGGCGATATCAAGACCGTCAAAGATGGCTACGGCAATGCGTACTCCGCGCATACGGTGATCTTGGCTATGGGCTCTGGCTACCGCAAGCTCGGTGTGGAGGGCGAGGACCGGCTTTCCGGGCACGGCGTCTCCTGGTGTGCCACCTGTGACGGCTTCTTCTTCCGTGACAAGGACATCGCGGTCATTGGCGGTGGCGACTCGGCGGTTGAGGAGGCCACGTTCCTGACTCGATTCGCCAACTCCGTCACCATCGTGCACCGGCGCGACGAGCTGCGCGCCAGCAAGATCATGGCCGCCCGGGCGTTCCACAACCCCAAGATCAGGTTTGCCTGGAACTCCGTGGTCACTGGGATCCATGGCGACAAGAGGCTGGAAGCGCTGACCTTGCAAGACACCATCACCGGTGAAGAGCGTGAGCTCCCCGTCTCTGGCTTGTTCATCGCCATTGGTCACGAGCCGCGGTCCGACCTGGTCAAAGGCCAGGTAGATCTTGATCCTGACGGCTATGTGATCACTGACGGCCGGACTACGAGAACCAATCTGCCAGGAGTGTTCGCCTCCGGTGATCTGGTTGACCGTATCTATCGGCAGGCGGTGACGGCCGCTGGTACCGGATGCGCTGCGGCGCTCGACGCAGAGCGCTATCTGGCAGCGCTGCACCACGGTGAGGATCCGGCCGCCGCCGCAGAGGAGGTTGCCGCCGCGGACGCCGGGTTACTGACTGGTACTGCCAGCTAAGTGTTGAGCTGCAGTTGGCCACTCTTGGCGCATCACCGATAGAGCAGACTCGTCACGCTATGTCTGCGTGTCGCGCCAAGCTTGGTACTTCTCCACGTCGTCTACGACTACGCCGTACGGGTTAAGTGCGGCCATCCTTTTGTAGTCGTCCACGGTCTTGCCGGTGAAGAGGAATACCTTGATCCCGGCATCCTTGTAGGTCTTCATTCGACTCGAGGAAATCGATAGCCCGGCGTGGAAATATGTGCCGACACTCTTCACTTGCGAGACCGATGGCCATCCGTCGGATCCTGTGCACACGAGCGCATATTTGATCTTGTGGTTGGGGTCGGCGGCGTCCAGCTTCTTCACCTTGTTCAGGGCACCTGAAAGCCTCGAGGCCGGCGCTTCAAGCTGGACGTTGGAGTACTTGATCGTGTTCCATAGCTGCTTGGCTTGTGCGTCGGTGATCGTCGAGTTCTTGAGCCCGATGGCGACCTGCTTACCGGTGGAGTCTCCATACGCGATCAGTGTCTTGAGGCGAATAAGCGGCTGTTTGCCGGCGTCGGTGCGGCACTTATCACGAATTGACGTCCAGAGCCAGGAAGAGACTTTGCCGGAGCAGTTGGTGATCCGGTCGAGCGTGGAGTCATGGATGACGAGGATGGAGCCAAGCTTGTCTGAGTCGTTAGGGCTGTCCTTCGTCCAGTGGATATCGCCGTCGAGGACGTCGGCGTCGTGCTCTACCGAGTATTGGTAGGAGGCCATCGTGCCTTCGCCGAATTTTGTCGCCGCTCCAGCCCGGTGAGCGACGACGATAGCGTCCAGGATGTTGGCTTGGGCGGCAGGCGCGGCCAGGATCAAGGCGGCCCCAACGGCGATCAACGCCTGCAGTGCAAGTGCGGCAGCCTTCATTGACTCTCCCCGTGTCGTGGCTCCAGGGGACGGAACAAAACCTAACGTGTCGCGTGGGTGAATGTGCTGAAACTGTGTTGTTGGCGAGCGAGTCGATGCCCGCAGGGGACCAGTCGATCTCGGATCAAGCTTGGTGGCCAGTGCGCCAGCTATGGTCGGTTGGACGCCCTTTGTGTCTGTGGGTGCAGGCACACTGAGGTGTAAGAGAGGAGATTTCATGGACGCAGTAGCTGATGTGACCGATGCCACCTTCGATGAGGTGGTCCTGAAGTCAGACAAACCGGTTGTCGTTGACTTCTGGGCAGATTGGTGCGGACCCTGCAAGCAGGTGTCACCGATCATTGAGGAGCTGGCGAATGCGCACAGTGACAAGGTGCGGTTCGTCAAGATGGACACCAACACCAATCCCGTGACCCCGGCTAATAATTACGTGCTCGGTCTGCCGACGATCCAGGTTTACGTCGGAGGCGAGCTCGTGAAGGCGTTCAAGGGCGCGAAGTCTAAGTCAGTGCTGCTCGGGGCGATTGAGGAATACCTGTAATCAAGGCGGTTGTGGTGCCGCCCATTGCTGAGCAGCTAAGTCTTCCCAGCAGCTATGGCTCTCCCGACCAACTCCTCGACTGGCCATCGGTCGAGCAGCGGCTGATCGATTCTCCGCACTACTGGCTCGCCACGGTCCGCCGCGATGGTTCACCACACGTGATACCAGTCGATGGCATCTGGCTCGACGGCGGTTGCTGCTTCGGAGGCGACCCGGCGACCGTGCATATCCAGAACCTGCGCCGTGATGGACGCGTCACGCTGCACTTGGAGGATGGCGAATCAGCAGTCATTGTCGAAGGCATCGCCGAGTGGACAACGCCATCGAAGACCGTTGCGCAGCGCCTCGCCAAGGCGTCGACTGCAAAATACGGCTATTCGCCGTCGGCCGCCTCGTACCTGGCGGGGGTATGGCGAGTGCGGCCAGTCAAGGTAGTGGCCTGGACCACGCTATTCGTCGATGCGACCCGCTTCCGTTTCGAGGCAGCGGACTGAAGGGATTTCTGAGTCCTTTTCACTGAGGTTGAGAGGAAAGACACCCAGAAACCTGGTTCCGATCGATCAGAAGAAATCGGGGCAGAAGGGTGGCTGAGACCAGCCAAACGCGGCGCCAGTGGCTGCCGCGGCACCTTTCGTCCGCTCGGTGACCAGACCGGCCCTGGCAAGAGCGGCGAGCGAAGTTCCGCCGAGGTAAATGGCGCTGAGGTCCCGCACACCCATCACGAGATCAGGCCTTCTCCGGCCGCGGGTCACGCGGGTCACAGAGGCGCCACTACGACTGGCCTCCAGCCTGATGGTGCCGCTGTTGTAGCTGAGCAGCGGGTCCTCCACTCGGATGGTCACATCAAGATCAGCAAGATAGCGACGCGCCTCGAGAGCACGCGGCACATCCACGAGGCGGGCGTACGTCCCGTCCTGGACCTCGGCCTTAACAGATCGAAGATCGGCGACCAGGTAGCGCACCGACTCATCCAGCGGTGCGTTCTGCCGGACAAACCGGCGTACCAAGTCAAGATCAAGAACGAATCGCCACAGTGCAGCGTGTGCCTCCGCGCTGTCAGCATCCAGTTCCTCGACACTGACCTCTGCGCCACTCTCTGACCAATCGTTCTTGACTCGAAACGCCACATAGCCGTCTGGCCGGCCGCTGTGGTCGTAATGCAGCGCAAATCGGTACGCCGATGCGCCATGCCGCCACTGTTCGGGATCGTGCCACCTGACGACCCACCAGTCGTCGGTTCGATTCAGCGCGCCCACTCGACGTGGTAATAGGTCCTGATGGAGACGCTTGATGATCGGAATCGCCTCGTCGCGCTCCACCTCACCGACCGAACCGGAGCCAAGATCGACATCGGGACGGAAGGAGGTCGTTTTGGTTTTGCCTGACAGCCGCACCTGCGGGCCGGCCTGGCCGTAGCCGAAACGGCCGTAAATCCCAGACTCCGAGGCCCAGAGCAAGGCAACTGGCTCCCCGCCCCGCTCGTGGACGTCGTTCAACTGGTGCTTCATCATCTCGGTGAGTAGGCCGCGGCGGCGGTAGGACGGATGCACCGTGACGATAGTGACGGCCGCAACCGGCACTGTGCCACCGGGAACCGTCAGTGTTCTGCTGTACACCCCGCAGGTAGATATCCAGCGGCCGTCGACCTCAAAACCGAAGCTGCGCTCAGGCTCAAACACCCTGCGATGGGGCTCCCATTTCGCGGACACGTAGTCGTCATGGAAGCCGTGTACGACCGCGGCGAAGAATTCATCGAGCCGCTCGGGCGTGACGTAGACAAGGTCTCGCTGAGCCAAGTGCGGCGCGGTCGTCCCCGCGTGACGTGGACCGGGCATCAGACTGGTGCGCCCGCTGTCAGCAGGGACTTTCCGTGCAGCAGTGCGTCAACAGGCGTCCCTAGCTCGACGGTACGTGTCACCGTGCACAGTCGATCATGAGACTTGCGAATCGCCTTATCGAGCACTGCTACCGCGGCCTGCCCCTCCTCGCTGTCGGGGAACCTCACATCGAAGTTGACTTGAATGTCGGTGACATGGTTGCCGTGCTCGCTCTTGGTGCTATGGCCGGAGCAGCTGACGTTGAAGCGTGTGGGTTCGGACCGCTTGACGGTAATGGCGTCGACATCCATCGACGTGCACCCAGCTATCGCGACCAGTAACAGTTCGACGGGGGTGAACTCACCAGCCCACTTCCTGCCAAAGGACAGCGTGCCACCGCGGGCGTTCGTGGCCTCGAAATGATGTTGGCTCAGCCGAGAAAGATTGACCGTAGGCATGGGCCCACTCTCCCAGACCTCAACGACCTTGTGACAACTCGGCGAGTCCCCAGGGTGAGCCGTATTCGCAGCCGAGCACCACCGCCCCGGGACGCGCAGCTATCGCTGCGACGCTCATCTTGGTGGCGACGTACCTGCTCACCACAGCGGCGGACCGTGTGGCCTGATCCACTTCGGGGAGGCGCTCAGCAAGCCGATCGGTCCGATCAAGTGGGCCGCGACCGAGACGGCCAACGCCTGGAGCGGCTACATGGAGGGCGCCGTCTGAGGCCGGTCGCCGCGCCGCCCGCGAGGCCTGGCAGATCTCTGAGCTACGCGCACGTGATAGCGCCGATTCGTAACGACATCGCTAGCCGGCTGAACGGCTTCCCTGGCCGAGAACGGATCCGCTTCGGAGTCCAATTGAGACTGGATTGGGAATAGCGACGAAACTCGGGCCTCCTCGGCTTCAACGGTCGAAGGGGCGGCGAGAGTGAGAAAACTCCGAGCTGCGTCTACGACGCTGCCTCGCGATGGTTGTACGTGGCCGGCTCGGGAGATTCTGGCTGGCGTACCAG
>DATCXA010000632.1:0-4213 GCA_036566085.1 Propionibacteriaceae bacterium | reverse complement strand
CCGCCGCCGTCAGCCTCGCTCGGCTCACCGATAACTGCGAGTACCGCGCCGACCTCGACGGTCTCATCCTCCTGCGCCTTGATCTCCAACAGCACGCCTGACGCCGGGGATGGAATCTCAGTGTCGACCTTGTCTGTGGATACCTCGAGCAGCGGCTCGTCGGCTTCGACAGTGTCACCCACCTGCTTGAGCCACCGGCTGACGGTTCCTTCGGTGACGCTCTCGCCCAGTGCAGGCAGGGTTACGGAGGTCGACATGGCTGCTGAGGACTCCTTTATCGTGCTGGTGCTCGGTTTGTCCTGTGTCGCTCGTGTGGCTCGCCAGAAGGTTGGTAGCGCCTCTTCGGTGCCGGTGGGCCACAGCCTAGCCTCAGCAGGTCAGGGCTGCGGCGATGCGTTGGCGAGCGGAGCAATCAAGCTCGTCAGCCGTGTGTGTGCAGCGGCTTGCCGGCAAGCGCGAGATGGGCTTCGCCAAGTGCCTCGCTCTGTGTCGGGTGCGCATGGATCAGGCCGGCGACGTCTTCGGGGAATGCCTCCCAGTTCGTGATCAGCTGCGCTTCGCCGGCAAGCTCACTTACCCTGGCACCGATCATGTGAACCCCGACGACCGGACCCTTCGGCCGGCGTACCAGCTTGACGAACCCGCGGGTCTTCAGAATCTGTGATTTGCCATTGCCGGCGAGGTCATAGGTCAGCGTTTCCACATCGCCAAATTGCGCCCGGGCTTGATTTTCGGTAAGCCCTACAGACGCAATTTCGGGGTCGCAGTAGGTGACGCGTGGAATCTCTGTATCGGCAATCGGCACCGGCGCCTGGTAAAGCGCGCCATTGCGATGGGCAATCTCTTCGGCGACGAAGATGCCATGCGCGAAACCCCGATGCGCGAGCTGCAGTCCACCTACCACGTCTCCAAGCGCGTACACCCCGGGAATCGATGTCTCAAGTCGTTCGGTGACTGTTACGAATCCATCCTCAAGATCAACACCTGCCTCCTGGTAGCCAAGATCAGCGGTCTGAGGTCCACGGCCGACAGCAACCAACATGATCTCTGCCTCCAGCAGCTGTCCGTTCGCGAGCTCCACTCGTACGCCGGAGTCAGTTGGCTGGCCCGCTGACATTGCGACGTCGGTGATGACGTTGATCTTGCGCTTGCGGAAGGCTCGTTCCAGGGCAGCCGAAATGCTTTGATCTTCACCGGACACGAATCGGGGAAGTGCTTCGACGACGGTGACTTGCACTCCGAATGACCGCCATGCCGACGCGAATTCCACGCCGATCACTCCGCCCCCGAGCACGATTGCCGAAGCCGGAAGTCGATCAAGCCGGAGCGCGTGCTCGCTGGTAAGGATCTTGACGCCGTCGACGTCCAGACCTGGCAGGGAGCGAGGGTAGGACCCAGTTGCCAATACCAAATTGGGCGCTTCATACATCTCACCGTCGACCGCAACAGCCGGGCGTCCGTCATGTAGGGCCAACCGGCCAGCGCCGGAAATGACCGAGATGCCGCGCGAGCTAACCAGGCCGTACAGACCCTTGTACACGCGGTCCACGACGCTGTCACCGTACGAGACAACACCGGCGAGATCCACCTTGTCGATTGCTGCATGAATGCCGAACTGGCTTCCATTTCGTACCGAGTCCGCGACCTCGGCAGCGTGCAACATCGCCTTGGTCGGAATGCACCCGCGGTGCAGACAAGTGCCGCCGATCTTGTCCTTCTCCACTAGCCCGACTGTCAATCCCAGTTCGGCTGCCCGCAGGGCGCAGGCGTAGCCACCACTGCCTGCACCGAGCACGATGAGATCGAACGACTCCCCGCTCCGAGCATGAGTCGCGCCTGCAGCGCCGTACAAAGCAGCCATGGCGCCATCCTCTCAGGCTGCGAACGCCCGCGATTGTCGAAGGTAGCGGCCATAATTGGCGCATGAGTTGGTTCCGGCGGACGGCGACCCGGGTTAAGAAAAAGGGCCGCTACGCGTCGCAGAGTCGCGCTGTCGATGACGCCGTCACGTCGCACCTAACTCAGTTCGCACGAACTCGACGTGGTGTCGAGGCCTTTATCGAACCCCAGACGGCGGTGACCCAGACCACCCTGCTGCTGGTCGCCTTCGACGGTGAATGGACCCGACGAGTGGTGCCATCACCGGAATGGGCACATGCCTTCGCCGAGCATCTGCAGATTCCCGGCTACGACGCAGCTGTCGTGGGCTATCCGCAGCGGATGCGCGACTACAACAGTCGCAATAAGAAGCATCCCGATCTGCGTTGAACCTGCTGTGAGCTAAAAACGTCTGAAGGCAGTACAAGCAACCAATCCGGCAAGCTTCGGTCTCCGAACCATGAACGTGTGAAACGTCGGCGAAGCGGGGGTTACCTGACTACCCCAACGAACCCGCCTCGGGGGGCGGCGTCTCACACCTCCAGCCGTGCTGACAGAGGTGCCGAGTCGGTGGGATGGATGACTCGGTGCCGGGGCAGCTGTCAGCACGGCTGCTTTATTTGGAGCTGCTCGCGCATCGCGCGGATGGATCTTGATGGGGTGCTTCTTGATCAGTAATTCAGCGCCATCTGTCAGGTGGCGAGTCGGCGGGCCAGGGCAATGAGCGTGCGTACCCCGACCCCCGTTCCGCCGGGGGCGACGTAGCCGTAGGGCTTCCCATCGAAAAACGCGGGCCCGGCAATGTCGAGATGCGCCCAAGGCGTACCTTCTGCCAAGAATTCCCGCAGGAACGCGGCGGCAACCAATGCACCAGCCCAGCGATCACCGGTGGTCGAGCGCAGGTCGGCGACCTTGGAGTCGAGCTTGCTGCGGATCTCGCTCGGGATCGGTAATTGCCAGACATCCTCACCAGCAGCCTCCGCAGCATCGAGAACTAGGTCGGCCGTCGCGTCGTCGGTGGCCATCAGCCCGGCCGTGCGTTCGCCGAGGGCAACGACACACGCGCCGGTCAGGGTCGCGACATCGACCACCAAGTCGGGGTGGTCCTCGTTTGCCCGGGCGAGCGCGTCAGCCATAACGAGCCGACCTTCGGCATCAGAATTGCCGTTCTCGACCGTCTTGCCGCCATAGATGGTTAGTACATCGGAAGGCCGATATGCGCTGCCCGACGGCATGTTTTCTGCCAGCGCGCCGTACGCCGTGACCTGGATCTTGAGGCCAAGCCGGGCGATTGCTTGCACCGCCGCCAGCACCGTTGCGGCGCCGGCCATGTCGCATTTCATGGCGTACATGCCTTCAGCCGGCTTGAGGTTGAGGCCGCCGGTGTCGAAGGTGATGCCCTTGCCCACCAGAGCGAGATGGAACTTGGCCCCGCGCGGCGTGTAGCTGAGGCGGACCAACCGTGGAGGCCGCGACGATCCACCGCCCACAGCCATCAAGCCGCCATAGCCGCCACGGCTCAACGCGTTCTCATCCAACACGTCCACCGCGATCTTGCTGTCCCGCACCAGGGTTCGCGCCTGCTCGGCAAACGATTCGGGATAGAGCAGATTCGCCGGGATGTTCACCCATTCACGCACCGTCACGACCGCCTGCACGACGATCTCGGCGGCCGATGCAACCGTGGCGGCATCCTTGACCGCGTTCTCGTCAATCACAGCGATCGCGGCTATCTTGCCGCTGTTGTCCGGAGCGGCGCTGATCGGCGCATATCGATAGCTGCCCAGCAGCGCACCCTCTGCAACGCCGGCCAGCTGATCTGAATCGGCGGCACCCAGGGACACAGCTAAGGTCAGGTTCTGGCTCTCGGCCAAGGACGCCGCATGGCGTACGCCTGCTCCGGCCGCACGCCGCAAATCCTCCGCGCTCGGCTGATCGGATCCCAGGCCGACCACCACAATGCGGGGTCCATCGCCAGCTGCCGGAAGCGTTCGCTTCGTATCGGCACTCGACTTGGCCCCAAGCGAGGTTGCCATATCGCCAACAGGTATGCCGAAGCGCTTCGTGAACGCCTTAGCGACTGGCTCCGGTACACCCCATATCTTTCCATCGCTCAAACCCACCACGAGCACGTCAACATTGCGCGGCATTGCCTTGGCGATAGTGAGCGAGGGCAGCATCCGACTGGGCACGATGAGAACATCCTTTGGTTGCTAGACGTGATCAAATGAGGCTTGAACAGGTTAGCCCCACGTCCTGGGCGTACTCGATTCTGGCCGACAGCACTTCGAAGAAATGGAGTGGCGTATGGGGGAGAACGGCGAAACCGGCGAAC
>DATCXA010000626.1:0-3158 GCA_036566085.1 Propionibacteriaceae bacterium | reverse complement strand
CGCACTGGTGGCGGCGCGGCCCGACGTGTTCTTCCTCCCGCGCGAGTCGGAGCTGCGCTTCCACTGGATTGAGGCGTGGCTCGATGCGCTCGACGCCGACGAGATGCGCGAGTTGGTGCTAGACGCGTGGCGGATGGTCGTGCCGCAGCGCGTCGCCCATGAGGTCCTCGGCCCGCCAGCCGCGGGCCACGAGCCGGGTCGGACCGGGTAGAAATCACGCACTAGGTCCCGTCGGACTGGCCCCGAACGTCAACCGCCCTCAGATGGCGGCCATCACTGGCGTTCTGAACAGCCATTGCGTGCTTCCGCAGCTGTCTGCCGGGGAATCCTTGACTACTTCCATTTAAGGCCGGATGAATCTGGCTGCGGCGACGCAGGTGACGGATCAGCGCAGGTCGACCTCGATTACGTCGTGCCGAGGTAGAAGAGTGATCGCACCACCCAGAATGCAAAATGCTGGCGACTACCTGACCGACGTTGGCTTCCGGCCTGAAGGCGACGCCGTGGTCCGCGACCTCGCCTGAGCCCCACGACACAGCGCTAGCCGACTGCTGCCGAGCGGACATCCCGCTGTACCAACTGTGTCGTTCCCCGACCCGCTTGCGGATAAGTCGGACGGGGACTTTCTGGACGACAAACCTTCCGGCTGGCGAGGCCTTCGCGACGCGATCACGCACGAGGTCAGGACAGTCCAGGCACTATAGCCGCATCCATCATCGCGAGGTGGTCCTCGATGCTCGGTGGGGTGTCCGATGCCTGTGAGGAGATCACGATGACTGCCCGCAGGTCCGGCACGACGGTGATCAGCTGACCGTACCTGCCCGATGCGCTGTAGGCGTCGTGTGTCGCCAGCGGTGTGACCCACCAGAGATATCCGTAGCCTCGGATCTTGCCTTCGAGCTCGGGGACCTGATTGGTGGAGGCCCGCGGGATGTAGTCGGCGTCGAGGATGCGCTGACCATGCCACACTCCGCCGTTGAGCCAGAGCTCCCCGATCTTGATCATGTCCCGGCCGGTCAGCGCCATACCGAACGGTCCGGCGTGCACACCGTCTGGGTCGCGGAGCCACCGGAACGAGTTTTTGTTCACTACATCGGGCTTATCGACGTCGGCGATCGGCCCCTCGAACGCGGGTCGACTATCGATCCCGAGCGGGCCGAACAACTCACGCCGCGCGTACGCCAGTGTCGACATGCCGGTCGCCTGGGCCAACACCGCGGAGACCAGATGCGGCCCAATGTCGGAATAGGCGAATGTGCCCGGATCACCATCCGGCCCTGCCCTCAGTACTCGTTTCACAAGCTGGGGTTTGGTCGGGTCCGGGTCGTAGTCAGTGGTCCAGCCCGCCGTCATGGTCAGCAGCTGTCGGAGAGTCGTGCCAGCTGAGCTCTCCGACATCGCTGACCGGTGCTGTGGAAGGAGTTCACCGAGGGTCTGGTCCAGGCTCTTCAAATCGCCCTCGGTTAAAGCGATGCCGACCAAAGTCGAGATGACACTCTTGGTGACCGACTGGATCTCGGCGTACTCCGCCGCGTCGCTGTGGTAGTACCGCTCGACGAGCAGTTCACCGCCTTGGCTGACCAAAACCGCACGGATGTTCTGCAAATTCACCGAGCCGTGCGCGATGTACTCGTCGATCGCGGATCCGAGCTCGGCACGCGGTACGGCCGAAGTCGCCACAGTTGTCGGCGGCGCCGAGATAGCGGTGTCGCCTGACCGCTGGGCGCCGCACGCGAGCGACACAGCCAGCAGCAGCGCGGCTACCATCGGCCGCGCCGCCCAGCGCCGGTAGCGCAGCATCGACCCACCTCCCATCACGGTGACCTTGGTTTAGCCATGGTCAGCCTCGTGCGACCCGACAGGTCTTGGCAAGACCGGCGACAACTCGGTCATCCACACCTTGCCAATAGCCGACCGCTAAACGTGCGCCGAACCGGGAACCTTCACAGACACTGGCACTCTGTGCCGCCCCGCTCGGACGTGCCGGTAGGGATGGGCTATTGATCGAAGACATTGGAGGGTATGTGGATCGGCTGGCGATCCTCATCTGCTCAGGCTCAGCGGAGGATGAACAGGCGCGGAGCCTCGGCATCATTGTCATGCACGGTGCAAGATGGAAGCCCGGCGGAGGTACGCCAGGCTTTGATGTCGCTCTCTCGCACGACGGCACCGACGGCGCCAGCGCCGCTCTGCTCGATCTGGTGGTGCAGGCAGTTAAACAGCGAAGTGAGGTAGCCCAGTCTCTCAGCCGGATCCGCTTGGCCTGAGAACTCAGAAGGATACGGCAGTTCTGCAATCGCTATTACCCCACCTTTCGCCAGTGCCTGCCGCGCCGCATTCAAGACACCGGCCGGGTCGGCCATGTCGTGCAACGAGTCGACTACCAAGATCAAGTCGAACGGACCGTCGTCGGCTACTCGCCGAGCGTCGACCTGCCGGAGGCTGACCCGAGGATTCGATCCAAGGCGTTCCGCCGCGAGAGCCAGCGCCACAGGATCGGGGTCATAGCCGATCAACTCTGCCGTCGGCCAAGCGGTCGCCATCGCATCAAGGTAAAAGCCGCCGCCGCAGCCCAATTCGGCTACTCGAAGCGGCTGGCGCGGCAGGAGGTCGGCCAGCTCTGGAATCGCAGCGAATCGGCCTGGCAGGTCAGTCGCGGTCAGCTCAGTGAACCGCGCTTGCTGGCTTGCAAGGGTGGCGCGATCGGCATCGGTGAAACCGGAGCGGTCGTGCTGCCAGGCCTCAACGAGCCGTACCGCTAGCTGCATCCAGTCGACGAAGACCTCCGACAGCATCGCCGCAAGGGTGTTCTGTTCTGTTCCGCTTTCGCCCAGCAGCACCGCGGCCATCTCGGGGGAGAGTCGGAATGTCGGCTCGCTTACGGATATGTCGGCGTCGAGAATGCCGGCGGCGGTCTGTTGCCGCAACCACTCCTTGGTGAATCTTGGACCGGTTCCGGTTGATGCGCTCAATTGATTGGCCGTGCATGGACCATGTTGGGCCAGCGCTGAGTACCAGCCGAACCGGTAACCCGCCTGAATGGCGATCAACTCCAGGCCATCGTTGAACGCCGCATATAGCCGGTCGTTCAGCGCGGCCGCACGTTTCTCTGGCGGTATCTCGCTGCTCATTCCCTGCTCCAACCAGGACGGCGCCGT
>DATCXA010000625.1:0-3131 GCA_036566085.1 Propionibacteriaceae bacterium | reverse complement strand
GCCGGGTTGATCGTCCAACCGGTCGCTCCTGCTGATGAAGAGTTGATCGATGAGGCGGCACAGGCCGCTCGAGACGCCGAGCTCGCTGTTGTGGTCGTCGGATTGACGGCGGAGCAGGAGACCGAGGCTTTGGACAAGAAGACGCTGGCACTGCCGGGTCGTCAAGATGATCTTGTACGCGCGGTCGCTGGCACCGCGCGGCGCACTGTGGTGGTCATCAACGCCGCGACCCCGATTCTGATGCCTTGGTTGCATGAGGTCGATGCGGTGCTCTGGGTTGGGTTGCCCGGCCAGGAAGGCGGCCATGCAGTCGCCGACGTATTGCTCGGCAAGTCCGAGCCGACCGGCCGATTGGTCACCACTTTCCCAGCCGTCGACGGCGACGGCCCAGCCTGGAATGTGACGCCCGAGGCCGGGAGATTGGACTATGTGGAAGGCACCCGCGTCGGCTATCGCGGGTGGTACGGATCCGCTGTCGAGCCGGCCTTCTGGTTCGGCGCCGGTCTGGGCTGGGGCGTCTGGGACTACCGCTCCGCCGAACACCTGCGCGACGAGGGCGGCGAGTCGCTTACGGTTGTCCTCGCAAACGCCGCGGATCGTCCGTCGCGGGAGGTTGTTCAGATTTATTGGCGTCCAATGGAGTCCGCCCCGGTTCGACTTGTGGGCTACGCAATCGCGGACGAGGTGGTGCCGGGGGAGCAGCGTAATGTCAGCGTGCCTTGTGATTCTCGAGCATTCCGGCTCTGGGACGAAGCGGCATCTGACTGGGTTACGCCACCCGGCGGCACGTTCCTTGTCGCTCGCGGCCTTGGCGATGTCCGTCTGGAGATCGCACGCCGCTGATCGAGAGATCTCAATCTCCGATCTTGAAATCTCACCCTCCCTGAGTGGCGTTAAGAGAGGGAGGCATCACTGGATGGCTGCTTGTCGGGGCTCCAGCGGCAGCACGAGTCGGAACATGGCCCCGATGCCGCGTGGATCCTCGCAGCTGAGATCACCGCCGTGTGCCCGGGCATAGCCGCGCGCAATCGCCAGGCCGAGACCGGAACCGCCGTTATCGTTCGCCCGACCATGATCGAGTCGTACCAGACGCTCGAAGATCCGTTCGCGCTCTGAGGGCGGTACGCCGGGACCGGAGTCCCAGATTTCGGCGATTGCGAAGTGATCTTGTTCGCGTATCACGACATGCACTTTCCCCTGTGGTCCGGCTGCCCGCATGGCATTGTCGATCACGTTGCGCAGGATGCTGCTGACCTTCGCGGCATCGGCGTGGGCGACGACCTCCGGGCCGCTCATGGTCACGGCGGCGTGGGGATGAAGCAGCCGTACCCGCTCGATTTCGCTGTGCGCCAAGGTCCGCAGTGATACCGGAGCAAGATCAAGATCGATTCCGGCGTCCAACCGGGCGGCCGCGAGCAGATCGGAGATCAGCGCGCCGGCCCGCTCAGCTTCTCGAACCAGCAACGCCTGCAGATGCTGACGCTCGTCACGATCAAGTTGGTCATCGTGATGCAGCAGGGTCTCTGCCGCAGCCTGCACGCCAGCGATCGGAGTTCGCAGCTCATGCGCCGCATCGGCGAGAAACGCCCGAGTACGCTCCTCGGCTTGGTGCGCCCGAGCCTCCGCCCCCTCCAGCTCATCCAGCATCTCGTCGAAGGCCTGGGCAGTTTGACCTATTTCGGTATCAGTCCGGGTTGGCGCGAGCCGTCCGCCGCGGTTTCCCTGACTGACCGTCTTAGCGAGTGCTGCCATCGAGTCGAGCGGTCGCAACGCGAGCCGAACCGCAGCGGCAACAAGAGCGGCGCTGACCAGCAGTGCGATCACGTCAGTGATCAGAAGGACCCGACGCAGCGTACGCCGGGCGTTGGAAACGAGTGAGGTGTCGATCGCGAGCGTGAGCTGTGCACCGTCGACCCGGGGGGTCGGCGCGTTGAGCGTGATGGTCGTCGTCTTGACGCTTGCGCCAGCGGTGATCGGGATGCCGAACTCGGTACCATTCCGCAGGACCAGATACGCCTGCACTCCGCCGGCCTGTACGCGGTTCACGATTTGCTGCGGCCCGGCGCCGGAACGGGCGAGCTGTCGCGCCAGCTGCGCTTGGCCGGTAAGCAGGGCATCGAGGTTCCGATTCGATTGCGCGATGAAGATCGCGCTCACCGTGATGCTGAGCAGGATCAAGATCACCGCGAGCACTGCCATCACCGCGGCAATGACACGGAGCCGCAGCGAGACTGTATTGAGCCGGTTCCTCCCTGCCGCCGCGCGAGCTTCGGTTTCGATCACGCTGTCGTTCCGAGCAGATAACCCCGGCCGCGTACGGTGTGCACTAATCGGGAGCGTCCCTCAGCCTCCAGCTTGCGACGCAGCGAGGAGATGTGAACTTCCACCACGTTCGCGTCGAAGCCGTCGTATCCCCAGACTGCGGTCAAGATCTGGGTCTTGCTCACTACTCGGTCGCGGTGCGCGGCCAGGTAACCGAGCAGCCGCCGTTCCGTCTCGGTCAAGTCCAGCGAGACCTCACCGCGACGCACCAGCGTGACGTCGTCGTTGATCACGAGGTCATCAATAGAGATCGAGCTGCCACCGGGCCGACTGCGGCGGAGCACCGCATGAATGCGAGCTACCAGCTCGGCTATGGCGAACGGCTTGATCACATAGTCGTCGGCGCCCTCGGTCAGCCCCTGCACCCTGTCGGAGAGGGCGTCCCGTGCGGTCAGCATGAGCACTGCTGCCGTGCTGGTTCGCCGTATTACTTGCAGCAGCTCAAAGCCGTCGCGGCCTGGCAGCATGATGTCCAAGATCACCAGATCGGGTGCGAAGGACGGCAAGAGGTTTTCAAGATCACTGCCGTCCGGGACGGCGGCAAGTTGGAAACCCTGAGCTGACAATGCGGTAACCACAGGCAGCCGGATGGCATCACTGTCCTCGATGACCAAGATCCGAGCCCCGCCCACATGGCCATTTTGCCTGCTGCCCGGGACCAGCGGAGTGCGCAGAAC
This sequence comes from Propionibacteriaceae bacterium, assembly GCA_036566085.1. Taxonomy (GTDB): domain Bacteria; phylum Actinomycetota; class Actinomycetes; order Propionibacteriales; family Propionibacteriaceae; genus Microlunatus. The sequence continues at coordinate 132 of DATCXA010000625.1, read as the reverse complement.
TAATCTTTGCCGCATGGCTGACACAGCGAAACGGGTTGCGATTCTGGGTGCGGGAATGATCGGCGAGGTGCATCGGCGTGCCGCGCTACTTGCCGGAGCACAGGTCCTTGGCGTGATGGCTTCCAGTCCGGA
>DATCXA010000607.1:0-4413 GCA_036566085.1 Propionibacteriaceae bacterium | reverse complement strand
TGGCGGGAAAGCGCGGCATTGTGCGCACCCGAGCCCTTTCTTTTCTGCTCTATCTCGTCTTCCTGATCGCCGGAATCGTGTTGCTTCCGCTGATCTTGGCCGGCCCAACCTTCGTGAACCGGGTGCTACCGCCGAGTCTGGAGATAATCGGCGATCTCTATTGGCCGGTCGTACTACTGGGCTCGGTCTGCATGCTCGCTACGCTCTATCACTTGTCCGTTCCGGTTCGTACGCGCTGGCGGGCCGATTTACCGGGCGCTGCAGTCACGATGGCCATGTGGGTCGGCGGCAGCGTGCTGTTGCGTTTCGTGCTGACCAAATCGGTCGGCAGCCCCACCATCTACGGGCCGCTGGGCGCTCCCATTGCCTTCCTTATCTGGCTTTATGTGATTTCCATGGCCGTATTGATCGGCGCGGCCTTCAACTCGAGCCTGGACCAGGTGTTCCCGCGGCTCTCCGGAATTAACCACGCCACCCAGACGGACCAGCGGCTCCCGGCCGAGAAGAACCCGCTGCGTCAAACGCTCGCCGGCGTACGCGCTCGACGCCGTGTGAGATCCCAATAATTGGACTTGCTTCTCACATTGTGGGAATGGATTTGATTCGATCATGGCCACTAGCGGAGTGTTGGTCCGTGCGCATCGCTCCGGAAGCTCAGACGTTGGATCTGACCGCGCGACGCTTCGTCGATCTTGGCCGGACGAAGTCGATGATGTGTCACTGCTGCGCTGCCTGAATTCCCTGGCCCGCAGCATCCGGCTGGCAGCAATCGCATGCCTCTGCCAGACCGGCTCGTGCTGCTTCATCAGAACGAGGACCCGATGACCACCGAGACTGCCCCCAAGACCACTGCCCCGATCCGAACTCCCGCTGCGCCGCGACCCCGAGCGACAAGCCCGCGCCGCAAGAAGGGCGAGGGACAGTGGGCGCTCGGCTACAGAGAGCCTCTTAACCCCAATGAACAATCGAAGAAGGACGATCACCCGCTGAACGTCCGCGCGCGCATCGAGAACATTTACGCCAAGAACGGCTTTGCATCCATCGATCCCAATGATCTTCGTGGCCGGTTCCGGTGGTACGGGCTCTACACGCAGCGCAGGCCGGGAATCGACGGTGGCAAGACGGCGACGCTAGAGCCGTGGGAGCTGGATGACGAATACTTCATGCTGCGCATCCGGATCGACGGGGGCGCCCTAACCACCGAGCAACTGCGCGTAATCGGCCAGATATCGGTTGAGTTCGCTCGCGACACCGCCGATGTCACCGACCGGCAAAACGTCCAACTGCACTGGATCCGCATCGAGGACGTGCCAGAGATCTGGCGGCGGTTGGAGGCGGTCGGTCTGGAAACCACCGAGGCCTGCGGCGACTGCCCGCGCGTCATTCTGGGCTCCCCCGTCGCCGGCATCGCTGCCGAAGAGATCATCGACCCAACCCCGGCCATCCGCGACATCGTTGACCGTTATATCGGCGATCCCGAGTACGCCAATTTGCCGCGGAAGTTCAAGACCGCTCTTACTGGTCATCCGGTGCACGATGTGGCACCCGAAGTCAACGACGTCGCATTTGTCGGCGTCGTACATCCCGACCATGGGCCGGGATTCGACCTTTGGGTGGGTGGCGGCCTTTCCACCAACCCGATGCTCGCGGTACGCCTTGGGACCTGGGTGCCGCGAGAAGAGGTGGCCGAGGTCTGGGCTGGCGTTGTCGCCGTATTCCGCGACTACGGCTATCGGCGGCTGCGGACTCGGGCCCGCATCAAGTTCCTGATCGCAGACTGGGGCGCGGAGAAGTTCCGCGAGGTGCTTGAGACTCAGTATCTGAACCGCCGCCTCATCGATGGGCCGGCTCCGGCAGTCCCGACCGAGCCTGGCGACCATGTTGGGGTCCACCGTCAGAAAGACGGCAAGTATTTCGTAGGGCTTTCCCCAGTCGCGGGACGAACCAGCGGCAGCAATCTGCTCCAGCTTGCCGACGTGGCGGAGGCCCACGGTTCCCACCGCATTCGGACGACGCCGCTGCAGAAGCTGTTAGTGCTCGATCTTGACGAGTCACAGATCGACCCACTGATTGCCGCTGTCGAACACTGCGGCCTTTCGGCAAGGCGTGACGCCTGGCGCCGCACCGTTATGGCTTGCACAGGCATCGAATTTTGCAAGCTCGCCATCGTCGAGACCAAGGCCCAGGCCGCCCGCGTCGTCGATGAGCTGGAGCGTCGGCTGGGTGCCTTGGATGCACCGATCAGCGTCCACATCAACGGCTGTCCCAACTCCTGCGCCCGAATCCAGGTGGCCGATATCGGTCTGAAAGGCCAGCTCGTTGTGGGGCCGGACGGCGACCAGGTGGAGGGCTACCAGGTTCACCTCGGCGGTGGTCTCGGGCTGGACGCCGGATTTGGCCGCAAACTCCGCGGACACAAGGTAACGGCTGCTGACCTGCCGGACTACGTCGAACGGCTGGCTCGGCATTATGTGGCCGAACGCCACGACGGTGAGCGGTTTGCCCAGTGGGTAGCCCGAGCCGATGAGCTGGTGCTGTCATGACGGCCGAGACATCGCACGCGACACGACAATCGGTGCTGTACTGCCCATACTGCGCCGAGGAAACCCTGTTTCCACTAGAAGGCGGCGGCTGGGAATGCCGCAGCTGCTGGCGAGCGTTCTCGGTGACCTTCCTCGGCCTAGTGCCACGAGGCCGGTCCGCATGAGTACCGCCCTGGACCTCACCGATCTGGCCGCTCAGGCGAATCGTGATCTTGAAGGTGCCTCAGCATTGGAGATCTTGACCTGGGCCCACCACACATTCGGCTCGAGACTGGTGGTGGCCTCCTCAATGGCGGATACGGTGATGGTTCACCTCGCCGAGCAGGTTGCTCCAGGCATCGACGTGATCTTCCTCGATACCGGCTATCACTTCGTGGAAACGATCGGCACCCGGGACGCGGTCAAGCTGGTCCACAACGTCAACGTGATCAATGTGACCCCTGAGCAGACGGTGGCTGAGCAGGACGCGAGCTGGGGCAAGGATCTGTTTGCGCGTGATCCTGACCAGTGCTGTGCGTTACGCAAGGTCATTCCACTCGGTAAGGCATTGCAGCCCTACGCCGCATGGGCCAGCGGAGTGCGACGCGCCGACTCTCCGGCACGGGCCGGCACTCCACTGGTGTCGTGGGACCGGGCTCGAAAGTTGATCAGAGTTGCCCCCATTGCCGCGTGGACGGATGAGGATGTGGCTCGCTACATCGAAATCAACTCCCTCATGATCAACCCACTCTTGGAGGATGGCTACACCTCGATCGGCTGCGAGCCGTGCACGTCGAAAGCCTCCAACGACGATCCCCGGGCTGGCCGCTGGGCCGGCTTCGCCAAGACTGAATGCGGGATCAACCTGTGAGCGCGCAGACGGCGATAGCTGAGGTCAGCCGGCAGGGTCGGGTGGAGGCCATACCCCTGCACCCGGCTCGTCGAGGCGCCACCCTGTGGTTCACCGGCCTTCCGTCGGCCGGGAAATCGACTATCGCCCATGCCCTGGCCCACGAGTTGCACGCCGCCGGCGAGCGCGTCCAGGTGCTCGACGGCGATGAGGTGCGACCGCATCTGTCGGCGGGTTTGGGCTTCACTCGGGAGGATCGTGACATCAACGTCAGCCGGATCGGCTGGGTGGCTCGGATGCTGGCATCGCACGGCGTCATCGTGCTGGTTCCGGTGATTGCTCCGTACGCCGCAGCCCGGGACGCCGTTCGAGATGATCATGGCCGCCTCGCGGTCCCGTTCGCCGAGGTGCATGTCGCTACCCCGCTGGAGGTCGCTGAGGCCCGCGACGTCAAGGGTCTCTACGCGCGAGCACGCCGTGGAGAGCTGCAGGGTCTGACCGGCGTCGACGACCCGTACGAGGTGCCGGCGCAGGCCGAGCTCGTCGTCGATACCGCCAGTGTCGATCTTGAGACGGCGGTGCAGATGTCCAAGGCCCTGCTCGCGGCGATCGTAGAGAGGGATTTCGGGTGACCACTGATCAACTACGACCGCTCACCGAGTTGCAGGCGCTCGAGTCAGAGTCCATCCACATCATTCGTGAGGTGGCGGCCACCTTCAGCTCCCCGATCATGCTTTTCTCGGGCGGCAAGGATTCGGTCGTCATGCTGCACCTGGCGGCGAAGGCGTTCTGGCCGGCGCCGATCCCATTCGGGGTACTGCATGTCGACACCGGACATAACTTCCCCGAGGTATTGCAGTTCCGGGATGAGGCTGTCGAGTTCTACGGTGCTTCCCTCAAGATCGCATCCGTCCAGGACTACATCGACGACGGACGACTCCAGGAGCGACCAGACGGTACCCGTAACCCGCTGCAGACCGTGCCACTGCTTGATGCCATCACCGCGGGCGGGCATGACGCCGTATTCGGTGGCGGCCGCCG
>DATCXA010000591.1:0-4928 GCA_036566085.1 Propionibacteriaceae bacterium | reverse complement strand
CCCGCAACGCCCAACGATCCATGCCGAGCACAAAGTCGTACATGGACTGCGGATAGCGGCCCGTGAACAGCAGCACGATCGCCGCAAAGAGCACCAACAGGCCTACGACGCCGCCCCGCCATACCCAGACGGGAGCCTGGTCAGGGGTAGCCACCTCGCTCACCACGTACAGGCCACCACCGATAAAGAAACTAATGATCAGGTAATGCGGAATGGCCAGCAGCCACCACTTCACCAACACCAATCCGCGCGACAGATGGTCCGGATAGTCGATCTCCAGATGCGCTGGATAGTCCGGTACGTCCCGCAGCGCAAATGGCGGATAGCGGTCGGTGCCGAGCGCGCTGTACGCGTAATACCCAACTCGCCAACTCCACCTCAGCACTCCCACGTTGAAAGTCGAAGATGGCGCGTGGGTAGCGGCCGGTGAACAAGATCGCAAAAAACGCGATGACGCTGAGCACAAAGGCCGCCAGCCACAAGAACGCCAAGATCACGTAGTGGGGTATCGCCAGCAGCCACTTCACCAACCACAATCCGCGACTGAGTTTGGTGTCTAGCTGCGCGTTGACCTTAACGGGATAAGTCGAGTCAGTCATGACGAATTTCGCCTCCTTTCATCCACCCTCGCCAGCTTCAGTCGGTGCTAGCCAGTGGCATAGGTCGCAATAGGAAGTGACAAAGGGCCCAATGCGACGTCGAGCTGGGTCTTCCGACCCTGGCTGGCTACCGGTCATCCAGATGCGATGGAAGAAGAACCCCAAGGAGGTGTGTCATGAACGCCCTACTATCACCGCATAGGCGGATCATTTGGGTCGCCTGGCTTGTCGCGGCCTTGCTGTTCCTTGCCGTTGGCAATGGCCTCATTTATGGCCTGATCGTTCCCTTGAGCGCAGGTTTGCTCGTGCTTCTTGCGCCGGCGTTGGTATCGAGTGCTGGCCGGCATGTTGATGGTCGGGACATTCGTGCTGTTCTCTTGCTGTACGTCGGTGTTGTCGCCGCCCTCTATCTCGCGTTTCAGGTGTTCACAGTGGAGAACACGCTGGGGCTGTTCCTCTGCTATGCGGCTGGCCTGATCCTGGGCGTCGTCGGGCCTGTGATCTACACGGTCTGGCGGCGTGGTCGCCCGCTTGCTGATCTCGGCCTGACCAGAAAGAACTGGCGACAAGCGGTCGGTTTGGGGCTGGTGCTGGGCGCGATCCAGTTCTTCCTCACGCTGTACGGCTACGACCTGCCGACGCCTGTTGAGTGGGTGCCACTGTTCACGATGTCGCTGATGGTCGGTCTCTTCGAGGCGATCTTTTTCCGCGGCTTTGTCCAAACCCGACTCAGCGCCAGCCTCGGACCGGTCCCAGGCGTCGTCGCTGCGGCGGCACTGTATGCCTTGTACCACGTCGGCTACGGCATGGGTCTCGGAGAGATGGCGTTCCTGTTCGCGCTTGGCATGGTGTACGGCATCGCGTACGCGTGCGTTAACAATGTGCTGGTTCTTTGGCCGCTGCTGATACCCCTTGGCTCGTTCTACAACAGCCTGCAGTCCGGCGAGATTGATCTGCCCTGGGCATCCATCGCGGGCTTCGTCGATGTCATGGCGATCATGTTTGCTGCCGTCTGGTTCGCGCACCGCCGGGAGCGCCGAGACGGTCCGGCGGCCGCTGGCGAAACCGCCGAGGGTGGCCGCCCGGATGTGAGACTCACTCGGTGAGGCCGTCGTCCCGCCGAGATTCGCTGAGAACTTCACTCCAGATGAGACGAGGGTGCTCGGCTCAGGCGTAAACCGAGAAACCAGGCAGTGTCTGGAGTGAGGTTTCCAGCGGCCGGTCCGAGATATCGGTCGGACGATCAGGAGCACAGGACGTACGCCTCTGTTTTGTTCAAGCTCCAGCGCTACAGGTTGTTGGCATGGCAGATATCGAAGGACAACCCAACCGTTTGAGTCTGTGGGTCGTTATCTTGACGGGGCTTATGGCTGTCGTCTCATTGGCCATGGCAATCACGACGCTTCCGCGGTCCGGGCCGTACTGCCGGAGCGGCTGCGTCGGCTATCCCTACACCGACGTGGCGGCGTTTGTGCCAAGGGACTACCTGTGGATGTATGCGGCGGTGGTGCTCACGCTGCTGGTTATGGCGCTCATGGAGTGTATTCACTATCAGGTGCCGCCAGACCGTCAGTTGCTGAGTCGGATCGGGGTCGCGTTCACGATCATGGCGTCGCGATTCTTGTCGTGGACTACGCGAGTCAGCTCACTTTCATCCAGGCTGCCCTTGTCCTCGGTGAGACTGAGGGCCTCTCCCCATGGACTCAGTACAACCCCCACGGGATATTCATCGCCCTCGAGAACGTGGGGTACATGATGATCAACATTGCCTTCCTCTTCATCGGAATTTCGATGTTGCGGATGCCCCGGAGGCTCTGGCGCGTGGTCGCATAGAGATTTCGGCATTAGCGCTACCGTGCCGCGAGATGCTTCCAACCGAATACAGGCGGAGTGTGGACATGTGTTGCCTCCAAACAAGGACTCCAACTCGATGCTAATGAGGAATTGGAATGGCCGGTCAGAGACGTTGGTCCTGGGCCGGCTGAGCAGAGGGACACGATCAACGAGACAGTGAGCATTCGGTTCATTGATTGAGGACCATAGTCCCTTGCCTTTTTTGAAGGCGAGCGGGCAGTCTCGAATTCGGAGGTAATCAATATGACCAAATCAACAGTCGTCAAGCTGTTTTGGGGCAGCCTTATCGGGCTGGTTGCCGGGTTGGTGTTGATGGGCATCACCTTTGCCCTGGCGATCAGCAACGACATCTTCATCATGAGCGGACCCGACGTGACCGGGATCAAGTCCGGCCTCTTGTCGTGGACACTGCTCGGCTTGATGGCGCTGGCGGTATTGCTGTTGTTGTTTGCAGCCGTGGCGCACTTCGTGGCCTGGATTGGTGCGGTGCTGAACACAGCGCAGCTGCCGGATAAGACCTGGTTTGTGGTGCTGCTTGTCGTTGGCCTGCTGGGGCTGGTGTTCATCGCCACGGTGGCTTATGTCATCGCGGGCCCGGACAGTGTGAAGGCCAAGGAGGAGGCGAGTGCACTGCCACAGGCTGGCGGTGTTCCGCAGCAGGTGGCCCCGTCGGCGATGAGCCGGCCGAACCAGCACGTCGGATCGTCCCGAAGCGGCGGTCCTGGCCTCGCGTAACGCAAGCAGGCCTAGAGCCGCATTCCACGCAGTCATCATGATCTTGGCCGGCTTGCAGAGCCTGCACGTCCGGTGATTTTGCTCGACGGCTCGCGACCTAATGACCAGGTGGGGCCGCGCGGCCGGTTTCTGCCCTCGAGCGCAACTGTCTGCTGGCGCCATGCTGGAAGTCATCAAAGGCCCGGCCGAGGCTCCGTACGTGGATGTTCCCTGGATATACAGCACCTGCGTGGACCTCGGCCTTCTCGCTCGCGCCAATCGTCGGCGGCCGGCGGACTCGCTTTCTGTTTCGATCTAGATGGAACACCAGCCCATGGTGGTTTACGCTCGGCGGCTGGCTTCTCATCGTCCCGCTGATTTTCTGATGTCGCGCGAGATGCTGCGAGGCATCAAGCAGCGGGCAGAATCTTTGGCTTCAACTGGCCACACTTGTTTCTGAGGCTTAGGCGCCTACGCGTCCCCCGCGGCGGCGGTTTCCTGAGACGACGTAAAGGGACGCGGCCACAAGAAGCAGCAGGCCCGCGGCGACAGCCACGGTACCGGTCACATGCCGCGTTGTTGCTTCACCTGGATGGCCGTCATGGATGCACCAGTCGGTGACCTACAGGCAAGGTCGGCTCAACTCGAGGGGCTGACGGTCGTCCGTACCAGCTGAGCTCCCCAGTCCTTCGCCCGCTCGATCTCGCCCGCGCGGATCGGCCCGTAAGCGTCGTCAAGGACAAACCCCTCCGGCTCGCTCACCAAGTGATATCCGTGCTTACGCAACCGGCGGGCAATCCCGCGGGCCGCGCCGCCCGCCATGCGCGACGGAAGGCGAGTGTCGAAGGCTGCCGCATTGCCTGCGTCTTCAACCTCTGGCAGACCGTCGAACCACTCCCGAACTCCGGGCCCTTCGGCATCCTCTTCCATCTCATGAGCCGGCTCGCCCTGTGCCTCGAGCTTTTCTTCCCCACTGATTCCCATCTTGCGGCTGAAACCTGACGTCATGCCACGGATATGAGTTGGTCCCCCCACGACCAGCAGGTCAATGGATTTGATCATCTCCGGCGAAGCGTCTCCCACGGCCACGCATTCCACATCGGCGTCTGGACTTGCTTCCCGAGCGCCCTCGCTTATCGCATGGGCGACTGCATGGGTGTTGCCGAACATGCTCTCGTACACGATGGTGATCTTCATCTCTCCACCTCCAACGCCACTTTGGATCAGTCGGCAGCGGCCTGCCTAGGGGCATTGGTCCCTAACGGGACGCGGCGTCTGAAAAGCCGCCGCGACGGTTGTCACATACGCTCGGAGGCCCTAGCCCGTCTGTCGGGCTCCTCTTGCCCTACAGACCGGAGCTGGTAGGGGCGCAACGACCAGGGGTGACCGATGTTGTACTCCGCTGGTCAGCGCGCTAATTGTTGTAGAGAACCGGGCCATATGGTGCTACGCCAGATGGCACGGCGACAGAACCCAAATTCCCATACCGGAAGCAGAACCGTCGTTCGCTGGGCAAGTCGTGGGTTTGCACTTGCAGACGCAGGTCTTCATCTCGGGGACGGCAGCTGCCACGATCAGGACAGGCCAAGGCAGAGGAAGGACATCATGGGTCGGAAGCGCATGGAGCACATAGCGGCTCGCAGGAAGGGCCTGGCTCGCAGAGAAAGCGAAGCGGCAGATTTGCCTGCTCTCAAGGTGAGAGGGCTCGCCGTCAGAGGGATCGCTGCTGGCGGCGTTGCCTTGCGGGCGCTGGCTACCGGT
>DATCXA010000589.1:0-3082 GCA_036566085.1 Propionibacteriaceae bacterium | reverse complement strand
CGTCGCGTTCGGCCGCACTGCCATTGGCGGTCTGCTGCTGCTTCCGCTAGCGCTACGGGCGCGGGCGCTCCAGCAGCTGCGGCCGCACTGGAAGATCTTGTTGCTCTACACCACGGTCGAGATCGTTGGACCCTGGATTCTGCTCGGCCACGCCGAGACCCGCCTGAACAGCTCAACCACCGGATTGATCATCGCCGTAGTTCCGATTGCTGCGGCAATCATCCTCACCGTGATGGGCCTCGATCGCCTGGATGCCCGTCGCATCTCGGGCCTTGCGATCGGGTTCGTCGGCGTTGGGCTTCTGGTGGGTCTTGACGTGCAAATCGATGACTTCGTCGCGATCGGGCAGCTGCTGCTCGTCGTGCTGGGTTATGCGATCGGGCCCATCATCATCAGTCGCAAATTGGCCCAGCTGCCATCTCTCGGAGTCGTCACGGCGTCATTGTTGATCGCAGCGGCGGCATACGCGCCGTTTACTCCGTTCGTTTGGCCGGACCACTGGACGGCGCCGGCGCTTGGCTCGGTCGTAGTGCTCGCGGTGATCTGCACGGCCACGGCGTTTCTGGTGATGTTCGCTCTGATTGCAGAAGCTGGACCGGCCAGGATGACTCTGATCACTTACGTCAACCCGGCCGTCGCCATACTCCTCGGGGCAACCGTGTTGGGCGAGCCACTCACCGTCGGCCTGGCCATCGGATTCCCGCTGATCATTCTCGGTTCGGTGCTGGGAACCTGGCGGAGCACTCCTCGAACGCACGCGGCGGTCGGTACAGACGCCGTGCCACCGCTGAACGAGGACGCTGAACCTAACGTCCGCTGATCCCGCCGAAGCCCGCGACTTGGGTGCGCAAAGATGGTCGAGATGCAATCAGACACCCCCGACGTGCTCTGGACGCCGGATCCCGCGACCGCCCGAACTAGCGCGATGGCGCAGTTCGCACGCTTCGTAGCCGAGCAGCGCCTGGCGGACATCGACGAGTTGGACTACTCCTCCCTGCACGCCTGGTCGGTAGATGATCTTGATGGATTTTGGGCGGCGGTCGCGAAGTTCCTCGGCGTACGTTTTCGCACCCCTCCGCAAGCGACCCACGCTTCGCTGGCGATGCCAGGCACCAAGTGGTTCCCCGGAGCAACCCTCAACTATGCCGAGCACTCACTTGGCGACGGCCCAGGCCGTGCCAGTGACGACCTCGCCGTGGTGTTCGTCCGAGAAGATGGGTTAGAACGGCTGGTCAGCCATGGCGAGCTGCGCGATCTCGTCGCCAGCGTGCGGGCTGGTCTCGTTCGGCTAGGCGTACGCCGCGGCGACCGAGTCGTGGCGCTGATGCCGAACTGCGTGGAGACACTCGCTGCGTTCCTGGCGGTTGCCAGCATCGGCGCGATCTGGTCGTCCTGCTCACCGGACTTCGGAACCCGGGCAGTGCATGATCGTTTTGCGCAGTTGGAACCGTCGGTGTTCATCGCAGTGAGCGGATACCAGTACGGCGGAAAGGCGTTTGACATCACGGAGCGGGTGCAAGCGTTACGAGCGCAACTGCCAACTCTCGTCAGCACGGTGTTGCTGCCCTATCTGGACGACAGTGCAACCTCGGCTGGGAGGTTGGCCGGAACGCTGCCGTGGTCGGAGCTAACCGCTGAGCCCGGCTCGCTGGAGTTTGAACCCGTGCCGTTCGATCACCCGCTTTGGGTGCTGTATTCCTCAGGCACCACCGGATTGCCGAAGGGCATCGTGCACAGCCACGGCGGCATCGTCGTCGAGCACCTCAAGACCAATGCGCTGCATCATGACCTCGGGCCGGGCAAGCGGTTCTTCTGGTTCACGACGACGGGCTGGATGATGTGGAACCTGCTCATCTCGGGCCTGATGGTGGGCTCGACGATTGTGATGTACGACGGCAGCCCGGGATATCCAGATCTCGGCACATTGTGGCGGCTCGCTGAGAGGCATCGTGTCAACTATTTCGGCGTTTCGGCACCATACATCCACGCCTGCCTGAAAGCGGGGCTGCGCCCAGCGGACGAGCTGGACATGTCCGCAGTCCGAGCTTTGGGCTCCACCGGAGCGCCGCTGTCGGTGGACGGTTTCCGCTGGATTGCCGACGCGGTCGGTCGGCACGTACAGATCTGCTCGATGTCTGGTGGAACGGACCCGTGCACGGCGTTCCTGGAATCGGCGCCCACCGTCCCGGTCTGGCTGGGGGAACTGTCGTGTGCCGCACTCGGTGCGTCCGTCGCAGCGTACGACGCCCGCGGTGCCGAAGTTGTTGACGAGGTTGGCGAGCTGGTGCTGACGAAGCCAATGCCTTCGATGCCAGTGTCGTTCTGGAACGACCCAGACGGCTCCCGGCTCCGCGCCGCCTACTTCGAAGATTTCCCCGGCGTGTGGCGGCATGGCGACTGGGTGCGCAAGACACCGCGCGGGTCGTTTGTCATCTATGGACGCAGCGACTCGACCCTCAACCGCGGGGGAGTGCGGATGGGGACGGCTGAGTTCTACGCGGTGGTCGAGGGGTTCGAGGAGATCGACGACTCCCTGGTCGTGGACACTACAGAACTCGGTGCCAGCGATGAAGGTGAGCTGCTCTGCTTCGTCGTACTCGCCCGCAACACCAAACTCGGTGATGTTGAGCCGCGGCTGCGGCGGGCATTGCGCACCGAACTGTCGCCGCGGCATGTGCCGGATCGGTTCCTCACCGTCGACGCAATCCCTCACACCCTCAATGGCAAGAAGTGCGAGGTACCGGTAAAGCGGATTCTTGCCGGTGTCGATCCGTACCAGGCGGTGAGTCGGGATGCGTTGGCCAACCCGGAGTCGCTGGAGCCCTTTATCCAACTTGCGCGTCACTAGGTAAACGGCGCTGCTCCGCGCGCCCCTTCAGGAACCGATGACGGAGGCAGGAAGATAGCGGAGTGGAGTATGAGGTCGTCGCCGAGGCGTATCGGGATTTGGAGCAGGCTTCTGGCCGGCTGATGTTGATTGACCGGCTCGCGGCCCTGCTAGCCCAGACTCCGCAGGAGGTGCTGCCTACTGTCTGTTACTTGTGTCAAGGACAAATAGCGCCAGAATTCGCCGGGGTGGACC
>DATCXA010000584.1:0-3358 GCA_036566085.1 Propionibacteriaceae bacterium | reverse complement strand
GCACTCCCACCATCGCCGACTTCGCACCCGCAGATATACGCCGCTTCACAGCCATCGGCATCCTCGCCCAGCCGGCCCAAGCCCTCCAACTGCTCTACCAACACCAAGACGACGACTAGGACGGACGCGACGAACCAGCCGATCTCCCCGACGAACCCGATCCGGATCAGAACAATCCTGATCAGACTCCCAGAGCAGTCAATGCCGCCACAGCAACCGACACCATCGATGAGGCGACTCGTCGGTCGCTGCAGATCACACCGCCACCCTTAGATCCCGCCAAGGCGCGGCCGCGCGGAATCATCTATGTGCACCTCAGCGAGGAAGCCTCAGCGCCGGCAGCGGCGTGACCCGGGTCGAAGACGTCGGGCCGGTGCTACTGAGCCAGCTGCACATGATCCTCGGCGACCAGTGCAGCATCAGTGTGAAACCAGTGATCGACCTCGCTGCCGGCCACACAGCGATCGACGCATACGAAATCCCCGCCAACCGAACAGATCTTGTTGCGCAATCCCGCCGACGTCTTCCCCTACGCCGCTGCCGTCAGCCGCTCCACCGATATAGACCACACCATCCCCTACCTCAGCCCCGACAAAGGCGGGCCGCCCGGCCAAACCCGGATCGGCAACCTCGGAGCCCACACCCGCTACCACCACCGGATCAAAACCCACGGCAGCTGGCAGGTCCGATAACCCGAACCCGGCACCTGGCTGTGGCGATCAGCCAACGGCCGCATCTACGCAGTCAACGTCACCGGCACCCATCCCTTGGGCAATACTGCATTCGCACAAGCAATCTGGCGCGCCGCCACAGACTCCTGTACCTCGTTCGCTTCGGGGCTGGGTCAATCACCCTCCGCACTCGCGCCGACTCCTACGAGTTCTATCCAGCCAGCGTGATGACGAGATCGGCTCGTGGCAAGCTCTGCGCGATCAGCACCGCATTGTCCTGGTCAGTCGTACGAGCCCAATTGTCAGCCTCGTCGTGGCTCATTCCGTGTTGCTGGTGGCGGTAGGTCAACCGTTGCAAACGCGTCGAGTCATCCACCTGTAGATACCAGCACTCGTCGAGCAGAGGGCCCACGCCGGCCCAGCCACCAACATCGCTCAACAGATAGTTGCCCTCAGTCACGACGAGCGGCACTTCTCGGCGGATCGGCAGTGCGGAGCCAATGGATTCGTCAATATCGCGGTCGAAGTCAGGCGCGTACACGATCTGCTCATCTTGGTTCCGCAGCCGACGTAACAGGTGAACGTAGCTATCGGCATCGAAGGTGTCCCATGCGCCCTTGCGGCCACGCCGACCCAACGCGATCAGAACGTGATTGCTGAGATGGAAGCCGTCCATTGGAACAAGCACAGCCAGGTCAGCGCCGAGCTCATCGACGAGCTCGTGCGCGACCTTTGACTTCCCCACACCCGGCGCTCCCGTGATACCCAGCAGGTGCCGCTGACCTCGCGCGGCCAGCGCCCTGGCACGTTTTACTAGTTCGGCGAAGCTCAGATTGACCACTTGGGGAGCACCCTGCGCGCCCGCATACAGATCACGACGACGAGGGGGATCGGCGCCAGCCCGCGTACAGGTATTGGATGCGACGCGGCACGCGTCCTGCAACATCTGCTCAATGCCCTCGGTATCCAATGAGTGCAAGGCATCGCGGTTCAGGAGCCCTCGTTCATGAAGGTGAGCAAGGGCACCGGACATGAACGCGTCGCCGGCGCCGACGGTATCGACAACCGGCACCTTCGGGGCTTCGACAGCCGCCGACCCCAACGGCGTACTGGCAACGGCCCCATGCTCGCCGTGCGTTACGACGACGAGCGGGATGCCAGCGGCGTGCCACAGCGACATCGCTGCATCCTCAGAAAGGCGCGGGTAAAGCCACGCCAGATCCTCCCGACTCACCTTCAAAATGTCGATCAACCGCATCCATCCCTCGAAGCGGTCCAGGTAGGCAACCCGATCTGGGATCAACCCCGGGCGAATATTGGGATCGAGGCTTACAACCCGTCGGCCGGCCTCACGCCGCAGCAGCCATTCCAGCGTGGAAGCCACCGGCTCGAGCATGAGAGCGATCGATCCAAGGTGCAGAGCCGCTCCAGAAGGCAGCGGCGTCAGATGCTCCGGCAACAATCCGCGATCCGCCGCATCTTGCGCATGGAAAGAGTACGTCGCCTGGCCATCCCGCAGATGGACCGCAGCAAGTGTCGTCAGGTCGTCGGTGTCGACAAAATAGCCGGGATGCACTCCGGAGTCGGCAAGGTGATCGCGCAGCATCTGCCCGAACGCATCGCTCGACAGCCGAGCCAGGAACACCGTCGGCACGCCGAGCCGTCCCAGACCAACCGCCACATTGAGGCACGATCCGCCGGGATGAAGCTCGTACGCGAGCTGGCCCCGGACTGTAGTGCTGGGCGTCAGATCAATAAGGGCATCACCCGCTACTACGACAGCCGGCGATGGACCGGCATTCTTGGTGACGTCGCCAGACGTGTCGACACTCATGCTGAGGTCGCCCGGACCGCGTCTTCGAAAGTGCGTGCCGCCTCGGCGGTAATCGGATCGGTGAAGAACTGTTCGGCGACAGCTGGCGCCATGGTGAAACAGTCGACGCCATGGCGCGCCAGGGCAACCATGTCAGGAACGCTTCGAATGCTGGCCAACAGCACCTTCGTCGCACTACCAGTCGCAACCAGCACCTCATGCATGGCAACTACCTCGGCAATCCCTTCACGACCGGCATCATTCATCCGTCCCAGGTAGGGCGCGATGTAGGTCGCGCCGGCAGCCGCGGCGATGATTGCCTGCCCGGGGTCATAGATCGCGGTAAGCAGAGTAGGTATGCCGCGGGCAGCTAGGGCTGCGCAAGCGGTCGAACCGGCTCGGGTGGCAACGAACTTGACGACAACTTCCCGACCAAGATCACGTAGCTGCTGGCCACGCTCGATCAGGGTCGTGGTGTCTTCTCCCCATGCCTGGAAGAAGACCTCCTGGGCCCCGGCTTCAACTGCCCAGCGATAGATGTCGCGGAGATCAGCAACGCCCATTGATGCGCGCTGCAAGATCGTGGGATTCGTGGTGACGCCGTGAAAAAGGCCGGTCGCTAGCAATGATTCCGCCGCTGCCCGATCGGCGGTGTCCACGTAGAGCTTCACTGACATTCTCCAAGATCGACACGCGCCGGCCCAGTTACCAAGGCTGAGCGGCTAGATCCCATTCGTTCCATCCAAATCGCTCTGTGCGCGCTTCACTGTTTGAGCAAACACTATTGCTCGTACGAGCTGCTCTGCTATCGCGAAGTGGTCGCAAACGACAGTCCGCGGGGCCACTCGCATGTCGCTTGTGACCCCTTTCTGCC
>DATCXA010000656.1:0-2283 GCA_036566085.1 Propionibacteriaceae bacterium | reverse complement strand
CGGCCCCGTCGGCGAGCCGCCAGTGAGTGATGTCGGCCTGCCAGCGTTCGTTGGGCTGCTCGGCGCAGAACCGGTGCCAGCTGGACCCTGGCCGTTTCTGCGGCTGACCGACCACAAACCCGTGCCGCGATAGGATCCGCCAGATCGTCGAGACCGCCGGCACCGGGTCGACTCCGGCGATCTGAAGGTGCGCAGCGATGGTCTCAGTGCCCGCGTCCAGACCATCCTTGGACAGCTGCAGCCGCACGATCTGGTCCTCCACCCCCACATCGACCGCGTACCGGTTCGAATGAGGACGGCGGGACTGAGGTTCGAACGCCGCCGGCCCCTCAGCCTCGAAGCGGTGGATAAGTTTCTGCACCCAGACCCGCGATACTCCGTACTCCCGGGCCACCTCACTCTTACTCCGCCCCTCAACCGTGACAGCGGTGATCACGAGCCGGGCCATCGACAGGGCGCACCTCCGAGCTAAAGAAGGTGCTAACTATGTCCCGAGACACCTGCTAACTATGTCGTGCAACCAGTCACCCAAGGCGGCTCTTTATCCGGCCTAGTCGGCGGCCAGCTCTCCGCCTAAGAGCGCCAACTGTGGGACCGATCCACCTCTCAAAGCAGCCTATCGAGCAGCCTAGAGCGGCTCCATGTGATGAGTCGGGATGCTCGACTCACATCTCGCACATGACCCGACTCATGACAGTATTTCCACCAGGAGGACTCGAACCCAGGTCGCTCGATCGAGTCGAGTCACACAATCACCAGCGCGCCGCGGTCCCGGTCCCCCCGCTAGTTTGGGGTTCGCGGTCGAGGACGATATGCATGCCAGTGGCAACCCCATAGATCATTCCCGCGACACCTATGATCGCGGTCACGGTGGTGATCAGATCGGGGAGGAGGCTTCGAGCCGGCCAGCACCGCAACATCCACGTGGCCGAGGCCGCCGAGAAGCGATATCCAGCTTCGTTTGCTCGCTCGCCGCAACTCGTCTCCAGGTGACCGCCGAACCCGTCAACGATCTGTGTTCATTCGTGCGATCGAGGAGAACCGCGGCCCATGGCGTCTGTGGAGGCGTCACCATGCACGGCGCTGAGGGACTGCCCTGCGGCACGCTCATCGCCATCGATGCGCCGCGATGGATTATCACAAAGCGGTATCTGACGTCGCGCCGCAGGCTTGCTTCCTTCGGCGGCCGGTTACAGAAAAATAACTGTTGTTCGCAGGGAGTCGACACTTTCCGACATAGCCCTCCGTGACCGGCCTCGCGTTGTTAGGTTGCTGCGGCATCACAGGCCAAGCAGTGGCCTTTGAGAGGGGATTTCTCGGGGGGAATTCATGCATGTTGCTCGACTCGTACGCCGGACCAGCCGGGCGGTAGCCCTCGCGGGCTGCGTAGCGCTCGTCGGTTTCGCGGCTCCCGCAGCCTTCGCGGTAGACCCGCCCGGTAACAACGGGACCGTGAAGGTCGATGGCGTGGAATTTGACACCACACCCGGCAACGAGCCGCACGTGGACTGCAACTTCCAGATCGACTTCTACGGCTTCGACGCCGGCGGCCTCCAGGCTACGGTGAACTTCACCGGCCAGGCGCCGACCGGCAAGGGCATTTCACTGCTCACGGATACTGTGACGTTGCAGAATGATCCGGCTGGCGGTGGCACTGATCTTGACGCCGAACGGACTTACGACCTGTCGTCAGTGATAGGTCAGTTGGGCGATCCGCAGCCCCAGCAGGGTTTTCACATTAAGCTGACCATCCACGCAGAAGGCTCAATAGGCGCCGACACCAAGCACAAGGTGTTCTGGGTTGAGGACTGCCGGCCGACACCAACGCCGACACCTACACCGACGCAGACGAAGACTGCGAGTCCTACACCGACGCATACCAAGACGCCGAAGCCAACGCCGACACCCACCAAGACGCCGACGGCCACGCCGTCAGCTGAGACGCCGGCGCCAGTGCCGACTGCAGTGCCCGCCGGTGCGGATTCCGATGGCGGGGGTTCGGGGGCCGGGCTCTTCGGTCTGGTGCTGGCCACCACTGGGATGGCGACCGGAACCGCGTTGATTGCGCGCCGCCGCCGCTTCCTGCATGACTCCTGATTCGACGTACCGCCCGGCTAGCCGGGTACCACAAGGGCCGGCCCGGTTCATTGCCACGCTGGCCCTCGTGGCCGTCACAGCCGCCTGCGGCTTCGGCCACAACGATGTCACGGTAGTCAGGCCCACACCCGCGCCATCGTCGGCGATGACCGCGTCGCCGGACGGCGCCGAGGTGTCGCCCGAGCC
>DATCXA010000540.1:0-6227 GCA_036566085.1 Propionibacteriaceae bacterium | reverse complement strand
GCCGGTCCAGGTGGTCTGGGTGATGGCGGCGCGTACGACAGTCATGGGGTTCCTCCACGTTGAGTTCGTTCCCGGGTATCTTTTTCGAGTTTAGGACGTTTGGGACAACCTACGTGGCTTCCGGGAAAGTGGGAAATCGGGTACCCGGACCTGCTCCTCCTCCGCTACGCGTTCCACCTCGTGAACCGGCGCTCGATCGCCGTGAGCGCCAGGTACGAAGCGATCGAAATCGCGATGATGACCAGCACGATCGCATACAACGCCGCAATGTCGAACGTGTGTGATGCCGTGGTGATGAGCTTCCCGACCCCGACGACGCCGATGATGACTTCAGCGCTCACCACACCCTTGATCCCCTGCACGACACCGATCCGCAAGCCGGTGATGATGGGCGCGATGGCGCCAGGGAGGAGGATGTATCGCGTGCGCTGCAGCCTTCCGGCCCCGAACGAGGACGACATCTCCAGAAGCTCGGCCGGTGAGACCTTCAACGCGGTGGCCCAGGTCAGAATTACGGGCGAGATCACGAAGGAGATGGTCGTGACGATGCGCGTCATCTCACTGTTCCCCCAGATGAAAGTGAACATCGGGATCAGCGCGATGTGCGGCACGGCCATGAATCCGTTTACGTAGGGGAGCAACGCATCGTCGATGATGTCACTGGCCGCCATGAGCGATGCGAGAACCGCCGAGATCGCGAACGTGACCGCAAGACCAACGAGAAGAGTCGATCCCGACGTGCCGAGGAAGGAAAGCGAGCCGTCGGTCACCAGCCTCCAGAGCTTCTCGAGCACGGAAGGCACGGTCGGCAGCCACAAGGGGTTGTACACGGACGAGACTGCGATCCAGATCCCGAAGACGACGACGCCGCTGACGATGGCGGCTTTTCGCGAGAGAAACCGCCAGAATCGGCTGATCATCACTTGCCTCCTCGCATTCTCTGGGTGATCTTGCGCTCCAGGCTGTGAGCAAGGCTGGTCAACACGACTCCCTCCGCGATGACGACGAGCGTCACAGCATAAAGATCACTGCCCGAGAACGTGGATTTGAACTCCAGCAGCAGCCCGCCGAGACCGACCGGAATGAGGATGAGTTCCACGACGATCATGCCGGAGATCGCCCTGCCGATTCCGATGCTTAGCCCGGTGAAGATGAGGGGAAGAGCGGCCGGCATGATGACGCTGGACCAGATCTGCCTGCGAGCCGCCCCGAATGAATCCGCCATCTCGACCAACTGCTGGTCGATGATCCGCACAGCGGCACGCGAGTTAAGGATGATGACCGGAAGCGTGAAAAGGATGACGACCGCCACTCGCGCGGTCAGGGTCAACCCGAGCCCGACGATGACGACGGGCACGATGGCGACCATGGGGATGACCATCGCGATGTCCAGCCAGTAGGACAGCGCCCGGTCAGCCGTGCGCTTCCGACCGATGAGGAAGCCGAGGCCGAGGCCCGCGATCGCCGAAATGGGATACCCGACGAGAAGGGCGACGTTGCTCGACCACAGAGACTCCGCGAGGACTCCGGAAGTGATGAGTTCTGGGAAACGGCCGAACGTTTGCGTTACAGAGGGAACGAAGACCCCACCTGTGGTCGAGCCGTACCACTGCCACACGCCCAGTAGTCCGACCAGAATGAGACCGCGAATCAGCCACACCAGCGATCGCCGCTTCGAACGCGATCGGCGAAGTGCCGCGCCGGAGACAACCGGCGCGGCACCGTCCGGTGGCAACACGGGGCCCTGACCAGGGGTGATTCCCTGGCCAGGACCTTCCGTCTGTCCCACTGATGAGGTCACTGCTTTGCTCATTTACCTTGCTTCAGGAACTCTGACGTGCAGCAACTGTCGAACGTTGGCAACGTGTCGGCCGTGAGCAGCTCGGCATCCGACAGCGCCTTGAGCGTCGCCTGGATCTTGTCCTGGGTGAATCCGCCATCGGCCGGCCAGATCTTGTCTGCGATGGAGGTCTTGGCGAGCTCCGTTGCGGCCTCCGGCGAAGTGTTGGGAACGATCGCGGCGATGTCCTTCGCGAGCTTCTTCTCATCGGTGTATACACTCGCGTACTCCGACTGCAGTGCGCCCAGGAACTGCTTGACGTAACCGGGGTCAGAAGTCAGGGTCTGCGTGTTCGTGAAGATGATCGAGTCGATGATCCCCGCGGCCTCGACGGCGACGTCGTAGATCACGTGGTACTTGCCGGGAGCCTCCCGCTGAATGGTCAGCCAGTCAGCGAACTGGACGACTGATGCATCCAGCTGCCCCGCGATCATCGCCTGAACGCGGTTCGCCGAGCCGGGAACGATAAGGATCTCCGGCTTGGCCTTCGGATACTCGGCCAGTGCGAGGTTGGTGTAGAGCGTCGTCGACGAGATGTTCGAGTGGATGCCGACACGCATGCCGTCGAGGTCCCCCGCGTTCTTCGCCGAGACCGGTGCGACGAGGAGATAGGCCGGGTAGTAGGCCGTCATGATCGCCTTGATCGGGACACCCTTCTTGATTGCCGCGAACACTGTCGCCGCGTTGGCCGTCCCAAAGTCGGACTCCCCGCGCGCTACCGCCTGGACAGCGTCATCGCCGGATTGGTGGAATGACTCCTGGGTCGTCACGCCGTCCTTGGCGAGGTTCTTCAGCGCAAGGCTGATCGGGACCTTCTCCAGCTGCTGCACCGCAGATGAATACGAGAAAGTGAGGCTTGTCTTGATCGGAGCGACTTCAGCGGCTCCAGGCTCTTTCGATGGCGCGGGTGCTGGGGCAGCGGCACACGCCGCAAGCAATGCCACTGAAGCGAGTATCGTGCCAACTTTCAGCGTCGAACGTTGGAGCATTTTCATAGCGATTTCTCCCAATTGTTGAGTCGGATTTTGCAGGGTTTCTCTTAGATGAGCCTCTCGGCGAGCACGTCGGACTTGATCAGTTCCCAGAGCTTCTCGACGATCTCCGCGAACTCAGCGGTTCTCTTGATGTCGAGGCTGCGCGGCCGAGGCAGGTCGATCGGCACGATCGCCCTGACCCGTCCGGGATGAGGCTGGAGCACGACCACCCGATCGGCGAGGTACACGGCCTCGTCGAGCTGATGGGTGACGAACACGACGGTCTTGCGATCTCGCGCCCAGATGGTGAGCAGTTCGGTCTGCAGGATCTCGCGGGTTTGCGCGTCAAGGGCGGCAAACGGCTCGTCCATGAGCAGCACCTCGGGGTCGACCGTGAGGGCACGGGCAAGATTCACCCTCTGACGCATTCCACCCGATAATTGCGAAGGGTACTTGTCCACGGTGCCGCCCAGCCCGATGAGATCGAGCATCGCGCGAGCCTTCTCCCTCGCCTCATCCCGCTTTGTCCCCGCTAGCTCGAGCGGGAATCCGACATTATCGACGATCCGCCGCCACGGCAGCAGGCAGTCGCTCTGGAACACGAAACCTCGGTTCCTGGTCGGCTTCGTGATGTGCTCGTTACCCATCGTGACGAGACCGGAATCCGGCCGCAGCAATCCGTGGATGATGCGCAGCAACGTCGTCTTCCCGCAGCCGCTCGGCCCGATGACGGCGACGAACTCCCCTGGCTCGATTTCGAGATCCAATCCCGAGATCACAGGCTGCTCCTGGCCCGGGAAAGTGAAGACGATGTCGCTCATCCGGATGACGGACCGAACATCGTCACCTGTCTCCGGAAGTGTGGCCTGGCTCATTGGTTCCGTCCAATCCCTTGTCGCGCTGTGACTGCTGAAATCCTGTCGGAGATCGTCATCTCATCCACCCGGCCTCACTTCCGTCCGCACGTCGACCAATGCGGGTCGACGTTCTGTCATCACGAAGGAGACGGCCTCCCTCAGAATCGCAGGCAGTTCCGAACCGCGGCTGACCGGTCCAAACGACCGGACTCCCATCGACTCCGCCATGGCGGCGAAATCGATCTCCGGGTCGGTGAGCGTCGTCCCGATGTGCGCCCTCGAGGTATCCCTCCCCCGCGTCGTGGCGATGAGTCTGGCGTGGTGTACCGAGTTCTGATACGCCCGGTTGTTGTCCATGACGATCAGCAGCGGGAGTGACTCGTGTGCCGCCGTCCACAACGCCGCCGGTGTCATGAGCAGATCGCCATCCGACTGGAGGTCGACGACGAGACGGTCATCGTCACGATGGGCGAGCGCAGCACCTATGGACGCCCCCAGCCCATAACCGAGGCCCGCTCCACCAGAACTCCCCAGGTAGCTGTCCGGTGTCTTCAGGTCCCAGGTCCGATGCGCCCAATCCGACAATGATCCGTTCGCGAGAACCGGATCCTGCTCCCGGACGGCGTCCCACACGCTGACGGCGAGCACTGCCTGGTCGATCGTGTCGTCTTCCTTCGCACTGCGCGCTTCGGTCTCCCACGAGACCCTCGCCTGCCGTACCCGGTCCGCGATGCGGTTTCCCCGTTTTGCGTGCGACGGGCCGGGCGCAAGACTTTTTTCGAGCCCCCGGCGCAGCGCAGCGAGGACCGGGGCCGGCGAGGCGAGCACCACGAGATCTGCGCGTTGCAGCCGCTGTAGATCCGCCGCCCACGCTCGCGCGCCCAGCACTGCCGTGCCTACCTGGGCGATGAGCGCATCGGCGGCGACCGGAAGCGCAACGGCCTCGAGATCACGGACTTCGATCATGAGGACCGCGTCGGCTCGAGGGAGGTCGCCCCAGGCTCCGGTCAGATTCAGAGGATGGGCCGTCGGCAGACAAAGTGCCGGTCGGCCGTAATCCCTGGCCGGCTCGACGACTGCGGCACCCAAGGTCGTCGCGATGAACGCCAGGTCGTCGGAGGCCTGGGCAAGGCCGTCGACGGATTCGATGGCGATCGCGGGAAAGCTCGCCGCAAGAAGCCAGTCGAGGATAGTCGCGATCGATGACTCGTCCGGAGCAATCAGGCCAGGATGGGCATACTCCCGTGGGGCGACATAATCGAACCCTGCGGGGATCTCCTGCTCCTGTACATCACTGTCGAGACATACGTAGACCGGGCCGCGGGGCGAAGTCATGGAGATCTGCCATGCTCGAGTGAGCGACTCAGGGACAGCGTGCAGAGAGGCGGGTTGGTCATCCCACTTCGTGTAGTGGCGTACCTGATCGGCCTGAAGGTTGGCGGCATGAATCCAGTCGATCCACGGCCGTCGGCGAGAGGCATCGACGGGCCCGGTGCCACCGAGGAGCAGGACCGGGGCTCGATCGCACCACGCGTTGTAGATCGCCATCGAAGCGTGCTGCAGGCCGACGACATCGTGCAGGGCAGCGGCCATGACGCGGCCGGTCGCTTTCGCGTAGCCGTGGGCGATCGCGACCGAGATCTCCTCGTGGGGGCACTCGATCAGCGGGATATCGTGCCGGTAGTTCACAAGTGAATCGTGGAGTCCGCGGAACGTGGCCCCCGGATTACATGCGACATAATCGATGTTGAGCGCGCCGAGAAGGTCGACGATGACGTCGGATCCATAGACCGGCCGGCTATCCAAGGCGCACGCTCGTCGCTCGGAGCTGGGTGTAATCCAGCAATTCCTCGAACGATTCCTCGCGGCCCACACCGGAGTCCTTCATGCCGCCGAACGGCACTCCAGCGAAGTGGGTCGATGTCTCATTGATCCAGACATAGCCTGCTTCGAGTTGCCTGGCCGTGTCCAGCGCGTGACCGATATCGCTTCCGTACACGCTGGCCGTCAACCCGTACGAAAGTGAATTGGCGATCCCCACAGCCTGCTCAATACCATCGGTCGGAATGACGGTGAGGACCGGTCCGAAGATCTCCTGCGTTGCGACCTGCGATCGGAAGTCGTCATCGACGATGAGGGTCGGTGCGAAGAAGTTACCGGAGTCTCTCTGCTTGGCGCGCGACCCCCCGACGACCAGGCGCCCGGATGCGGCCAGCGCCGCGTCGACACTGCGCCTTACGCGATCACAGTGCACATCGCTGATGAGCGGGCTCATCTGCACGTCCGACTCGAACGGAGTGCCGATCCTGACGCTCCGGAACTTCTCCTCCACGAGAGTCACGACGTCATCAAGAAGGGCCCTCGGCACGAGGAGCCGGGACGTCGACCCGCAGGACTGGCCCGCGAAGGCGAGGTTCATTCCCGCGACGGCACCGACCGCAACCGCATTCAGATCGGCGTCGGGAAGAACGAGCAGGGCGTTCTTACCGCCCAGTTCCAGGGAGACGTGCTTGACGGCGAGTTCAGCTGCTCCGCGCTGGATCGCACGACCGGTGG
>DATCXA010000517.1:0-4206 GCA_036566085.1 Propionibacteriaceae bacterium | reverse complement strand
GCTGCGGCTGGCCGTACGGTCCGGGCTGCTGTTGCCCGTACGGATTGGCTGGGTTCTGCCCGTAGGGCGGCTGCTGCCCGTAGTTGCTCATTCCGACAAGATATCGGCCCAGCGCTGTTGCGCCGACGGCCTAGCCCAGCTGGGTCATCTCTACTGTGACGAACATTTCCGAGCGACCGCCGGAGTACGTGCCGCGCAACGGTGCGACATCACCATAATCGCGGCCGTGACCCACTCGGACATAGCCGTCAGTGAGCCGCCGGCACATCGTTGGGTCGTAGGCCACCCAGCTCCCACACCACCACTCAATCCATGAGTGGCTCTCGCCTTCCACTGTTTTGTTCGGCTCACCGCCGCCTGGATGCAGGTAACCCGACACGTAACGCGCTGGGACACCGATCGAACGCAGAGCTCCTAGAGCCACGTGGCTGTAGTCCTGACAGACACCGCGGCGGAGGTCCCACACTTCGCGAGCGGTGCTGGTGACCTTGGTCGAACCACGCTCGTAATTCAGGTGATCATGAATGAGCGAACAAACGTCGAGGGCCGCCAGCCGTGGCGGTTGTTCTGTCGTCGCAGCCGCGAGCGGCACCAGTTCTTCCGCAGGCTCGGTGCGCTCGTTCACGGTGAGAAACTCGGTCATCTTGTCGATCACGGCGCGATCCCTGAGCGCTGCCCAGCCAAGATCATTGGGCGCAACTCGTCGATCAACATCCCACGCAAGATCATCTCCATGCGTCTCGACGACGCCCTGAGCGTGTACGGCGAGGCGTTCATGCGGCTCGTGTACTTCGAAGGTGGTGACGGCCGTCCCCCAGTAGTCGGTATAGCTAAAGCTCCACGCCGCAGGCTCAATACTGACCCGGCTGCTCCAGACTGTCTGGTGATCAGTTACCGCTGGGGTCATCCGGGCCTCGTTGTAGGAGGACTTGACGCGCGACGCGTACCGAAATCCCGTTCGATGATCAATACTCAGCCGCATCTCAACGCGTCCCCTCGGTGGTCCAAGCCGGCGGCTCCTCAGCGGCGAAGTAGCTCATCGAGACTGCGATTGCGACCTGAGCGCAGACGTCCTGTACCACCGCCATCTCATGATTCAGGTTGGCAAGGAGATCGTCTAGATCGGCGTACTCCAATCGAGCCCGCAGTTGCCCGAGCGAGCGCAGCGCGGGCTCGGCGTGTCGCGCGGTCAGCGGGTTGTTCTGCGCGACGCGCTGCAGGCTGTCGGCCGCGGCGATCAATCCGTGCATGATCGAGCGCGGGAAGCGTGCATCCATGACTAAGAACTCCGCCACTTCCCGGTCGGTGTACAGACCGCGATAGGTACGCAGGAAAGCATCGTGTCCGCCGCAACCCCGAAGCACAGCCGGCCACTGGCTGCTGCCATGGGTCAGCGACACCGACGCCACGAGCCGCGAGGTCATGTCGGCCTGCTCCAAAGACCGGCCCATCGACATGAACTGCCAGCCGTCGTCTCGTACCATGATGCCCCGAGAGATGCCGGCGAACATGGCACTGCGTTCCCGTGCCCAATTCAAAAACACATGGGCGCCGGTCGGCCCGAACGGCGCAGTCGGGAGCTGATGCCAGGTGGTATTGACACACTCCCAAAGATCAAGCGGAATCACCTCACGAGCCCGCCGGGCGTTGTCCCGCGCCGCGGCGTAGCTGAAGTAGATCGATATCGGCTCCGACGGGTCGTACCCAAGGATTCGCAATACGTCGGCCAGGGTTGGATCCTGAACATGATCAACACTCATCAGTGCCAAGAGGTTGCGACACGCATCCACCTCGTGGGCCGCGGTCTCCTCAATGATCAACCGCAGGTGCGTCTGCAGCAATCGCGCCGTGTCCTCGGCCCGTTCGACGTACCGGCCAATCCAGAACATCGACTCCGCGATGCGGCTCAGCATCGCCAGCTCCTCGGCTTTGCCTGCTGCTGTTGATCTTGCTGCTGCCGCTGCGTTTCGGCCATCTTGGGCATCACTGCGGCCGGGATCGGGGTAACTGTCAGCGGCACTGCGGTACGCGCCTTGGGCTGCTCATCAGCATCGTCGTGGTGCTCAGTCGGAACGCGATGATTGGATGACGAGCGATGCGGCGGCGGGCTGAGCACCCAGGTGTCCTTGCTGCCGCCACCCTGGCTGCTGTTGACGACCAGCTCGCCCTCCGGCAATGCGACCCGGGTCAGTCCTCCGGGAAGCACCCAGACGTCTTCGCCATTGTTGACAGCGAATGGTCGAAGATCGACATGGCGGGGCTGCAGACAGTCTTCGATCAAGGTTGGCACTGTGGATAGCTGTACGACCGGCTGCGCGATCCAGCCGCGCGGGTCCTCGCTTACCCGGCGCCGCAGTCCGTCCAGCTCTGCTTTGGTGGCGCGCGGGCCGATCACAATGCCCTTGCCGCCGGAGCCATCCACCGGCTTGATCACCAACTCTTCGAGACGATCCAGCACCTCCTCGCGGGCTTGATCATCTTCTAAGCGCCAGGTGTCCACATTCGGTAGAACTGGCTCTTCTCGCAAGTAGTACTTGATCAAGTCAGGCACATACGTATAGATCAACTTGTCGTCGGCCACGCCGTTGCCGATCGCGTTGGCCAAGGTGACGCCCCCGGTGCGTACTGCGTTAACCAGACCTGGCACGCCGAGCATCGAGTCGCTCCGAAAATGCACCGGATCGAGGAATTCATCATCGACACGGCGGTAGATCACATCGACCCGCTGCAGGCCAGCTGTGGTACGCATGAAAACCTTGCCGCGCCGGCACTCAAGATCACGACCCTCCACCAGCTCCACGCCCATGGTGCGAGCTAGCAGCGTGTGCTCGAAATATGCAGAGTTGTAGACGCCGGGAGTAAGGACTACCACAGTCGGCTCCTCAACACCTGGCGGCGCTGCCTTCCGCAGTGCGGTCAGCAGCCGAGTTGGGTAACCGGTAACCGGACGGATGCGCTGGTTGGCGAAGGCCTCCGGCATGGCAGTGAGCATGGCGTTGCGGTTGGTCATGACGTAGGAGACCCCGCTCGGCACCCGGACGTTGTCCTCGAGGACCCGGACATCGCCGTCGGGATTGCGGATCAGATCGATTCCGGCTACGTGGATGCGTACGCCGTTGCTGGGCTGGATCCCCCATACTGCGCGGTGGAAATGTGTTGATGAAGTGATCAGCTGGCTCGGGATGACCCCATCGGCTATCACTCGAGCGTCGAAATAGATGTCGGAGAGAAAGGCCTCAAGCACTCGTACCCGCTGAGCGACGCCGGCCTCGATGGTCTCCCACTCCGGCGAGGCGATCACCCGCGGCACGAGATCGAGCGGAAATGGTCGTTCTACGCCGCCAACGTCGAACGTCACACCTGCTTGCGTGTAGTTGTTTGCTAGCGATTCCGCGATCATCCGCAGGTCGTCGGAGGTAGAGCTGGACAAGGCGGAATAGACGGCCTTGTAGGACGGCCGGACGCTGCCCTCCGCATCGATCATTTCGTCGAACGCGTCGCCTACCCGGTAATTGGAAAGCACGTCCGCCATAAGGCGGAGCCTACTCAAAGTCTCGTTACCTCAGCGTTAACTCCCTACCCGTCCCGAATCAGCAAACAAGAGTCGCCGAATTCGTGCCACAGATACCCTTCCGCAGCGGCCGCGTCGTACGCCCGCTGGGTGAGCTGGGCGCCGGCGACGGACTCGACCAGCAGCAGGTGTGAGGCGTCCGGGTTGTGCCATCCGGTGATCAGCCCATTGACAACGCGTACCGGTCGCTCCGGAGAGATCACGAGCCCGGTCCATCCCGAGGCAGCCGCGACGGTTCCGTCCCGCTGTACTGCTGACTCGATAGCTCGGGTTGCTGTCGTCCCCACCGCAATCACCCGACCGCCACGAGCTCGGCTGGAATTGATCAGATCTGCTGTCGTCTCGTTCACCTCGAACCATTCCGGCTGCGGTGTTTCGCCCGCATCTTGGGACGACAAACCGGTGTGCAATGTGATGGGAGCGAAGATCACCCCTTGCGCCACAAGCCGGGTCACCAGCTCGGCGCTGAACGGCCTGGCAGCGCTCGGCATCTCCGCGCTGCCGGGGTGGCGGGCGAAGATCGTCTGGTAGGCCGAAATGGGGAACGACGTATTGAGGTAGCCGTAGCTGATCGGGCGTGCCTGCTCTCTCAGATACGCCGAGAGGGTTGGGGGCACGGTGACCCGGGCCCGCCA
>DATCXA010000502.1:0-5363 GCA_036566085.1 Propionibacteriaceae bacterium | reverse complement strand
CTGATCTTGGGTTTCGGTCCGCTTGCCGCCGCCAGGATTCCCTCCAGATTGCCGTAGGAGTTCAGGAGTGTGGCTGCCGTCTTGTCGCCAATGCCGGAAATCCCCGGTAGTCCGTCGGAGGCGTCGCCGCGCATGATGGCGTAGTCCACGTATCCAGCCGCGGGTATCCCGTACTTCTGCTGCACCCAGGCGTTATCGACAACCTCGTGCTTGCCGACTCCTCGTGCGATATAGAGCACCCGGACTTGACGTTCGTCGTCGACCAGCTGAAACAAGTCCCGGTCGCCGGTAACAACATCCACCGGCATCGGTGCGGTGCTCGCGAGTGTCCCGATCACATCGTCGGCCTCATAACCGTCCTTGCCCACCACGGCAATCCCCAGAGCATCCAGGACCGCCAAGATCAACGGGACCTGTACGGCGAGCCCTTCTGGAGCTGCCTCGGGGGTGGTGCTCGCCGAGCTGGCCATCTCGGCAACGACCTTGTCGCCCGACTTCGCGACCCGATGAGCCTTGTAGGACGGGATGAGATCCACCCGCCACTTGGGACGCCAGTCGTTGTCCCAGCAGCACGCCAGATGGGACGGCGAGTAGGTGTTGAGCAGTCGGCTGATGAAGTCAAGCAGCCCACGCAGCGCATTGACCGGAGTGCCGTCTGGACCACGAAATGAATCGGGCACGCCAAAAAATGCACGAAAGTACAGGGAAGCGGTGTCCAAAAGCATAATTTTGCGTGAGCGCACAACCGAATCCTGGCACGATAGCCCCCATGGAAAAGCTCGACCGTCGTATTCTCTCGCTGCTGGCGCGCGACGGCCGGATGTCCTATACAGACATCGGCAAGGAGACCGGCCTGTCCACATCCGCTGCTCAGCAACGGGTTCGGCGCCTTGAGCAGCGGGGCGTGATCAAGGGTTATACCGCCGTTCTGGAGCCTGCTGAGCTCGGTTTGTTGGTCACTGCCTTCGTCGCGATCAAGCCATTTGATCCAAGCCAACCCGACGACGCACCGGAACGTTTGCACCATATTGAAGAGGTCGTTTCCTGCTATTCGGTGGCTGGCGAAGCGAGCTATCTGCTGAAGGTGCAGGCTCCCACGATGGCGCATCTGGAGTCCACGCTTGCTCGCATCCGGGCGGCGGCTAAGGTGTCCACAGACACCACGACGGTGCTTTCGATTCCCTTCGAGGACCGCCCCCAGATCTGACCAAACCAGATCCTTCGTACCCAAACATTGATCTCTGGACTGACTCGTGATCTTCGTCGGGGGACGCGTTTACGCGCCTGACCAACCGGGTGCGACTGCTGTTGTGACCGACGACAAAGGATCGATCAGCTTCATCGGCGATGATGAGGCGGCACGACGGTCAGCGCGTGATCAAATCGAGGTTGATCTTCAAGGAAAGCTGATCACGCCGGCGTTCGTCGATGCCCATATGCATCTCATTCAGACCGGCCTGGCGATGACGGGCCTTGCCCTGCGCGATGTGAGAAGTCGAGAGGATGCGGTGGCGCGCGTCGCCGCCTACGCCCGACGCCATCCGGATGCGCACATCATCGTCGGTCACGGCTGGGATGAACGAGCCTGGCCCGAGCCACTGCCTCCCACGCGCACCGAACTCGATCGAGCAGCCGGCGGAGTCGCGGTCTATCTAGCTCGCGTCGACGTCCACTCCGCTGTAGTCTCGTCCACCCTCCTTGATCAACTTCCCGGTGTCGTCAAAGCAATCGGATACCGCCCCGACGGGCTGCTGAGCCGCGAGGCTCACCATCTGTGCCGGGGCAATCTCGACCAGTTGTTCACAGACCAGGAACGCCGGTCTGCGGCACGCGCGGCTTTGCGTGCGGCGGCAGGGCAGGGTGTCGCCACAGTGCACGAATTGGGCGGTCCACACCTCGGGCCGATGGAGGATCTCAGACGAGTTCGCGAGGCGGCAGCAGAGCTTGGCATGGGCGTAGTGACCTATTGGGGCGAACTCGCGAGCGAGCCGACAATCGAGTGGGCCCAGCAAGCTGGTGTCGCGGGACTGGCCGGTGATCTCTGTGTCGACGGTGCTATTGGCTCGCGTACCGCCTCGCTCTGTGAGCCGTACACCGATTCCGAGACCCGCGGCGTGCGCTATCTCTCCGAGCAACAGATCGCCAATCACGTCATCGCGTGCACACGCGCCGGGCTGCAAGCTGGTTTTCACTGCATCGGGGACGACGCGGTGGCTACAGCTGTATCGGGACTACGCCGGGCCGCCGAAGTGCTCGGTGTGCCACGAATCCGCGCGGCCAGGCATCGCCTCGAACATGTGGAGATGATCTCTGATACCGACATCGCTACCTTAGCCGAGCTCGGCGTGGTCGCCAGTGTCCAACCGGCCTTCGACGCTGCCTGGGGTAAACCAGGCGAGCTCTACGAGCAACGCCTCGGCTCAGAGCGTGCCCGGAGCATGAACCGGTTTGCCACCCTGGCGCATTCGGGCGTGCCGCTGGCCTTCGGCACCGATGCACCGGTCACTCCGCTGGCCGGCTGGGCGACCGTACGCGCCGCGGTGCAACACTGGCAACCGAACGAGCGGCTGAGTGTTCCCTCCGCCTTTGACGCTGCAACCCGGAGCGCCCAGTGGGCCGCCTTCGCCGACGACGCAGGCACCATAGCGGTCGGTGCAGCGGCCAACCTCGCGGTGTGGGACGTCGCGGGTGGCCATCTGGATACGTCCACAGGCCTGCCTCAACTCGATGACGGCCCGCTTCCGACCTGCGCGGCCACGATCTCGGCTGGGCAGCTCGTCTATAGATCGAAGTCGCTTTAATCGCCAGCGAGCGGAGCAATCAAACTCGGATCGCGCTACGCGCCGTGCTGAGGAGGAGCGAGTAGACACGCTTTTCGTCTGGGAGCGACGACGAAGTCGGCGGGCTTCCTGGGCGTGATCCGCGCGGAGCGAGCGGAGCAATCAAACTAGTAGGCTCGGTCCGTGTCTCGGCCTCTCGCGTCTCTGACGCGCTCGCTTGTGGCTGAGGCACCAGCTACCGAGCCCACCCCAGTACCGGTACCGCTTCGCGTCGGGATCGTGCTGCTCGCCGGCGTTGCACTTGGGCTGAGCTGGCAGCCGTATGGTTTGTGGCCGCTGATGCTGCTGGGCATCCCGGTGTTCACGCTGGCTGTTCGTGGTGTACGACCGCTCGTTGCCTGTGGCCTTGGGTACCTCTTCGGCCTCGCGATGCTGGCCCTCACTATTAACTGGGTGCACGTCCTGGGGGCCTGGGTCGCCGTTGTCCTGATCATTTTCATGTCGTTGTTCTTCGGCCTGCTCGGACTTGCCACGACCCTGGTCGGTCGGTTGCGCTGGTGGCCGATTGCCACTGCCTGCTGCTGGGTGCTGATCGAGTACGCGTACTCCCGGATTCCGTTCGGGGGCTTCGGTTGGACCCGCATTGCGTACGCGGTGGTCGACACACCGTTGGCCGGGTTCTTTCCGATCATCGGAGTCGCAGGTGTCTCATTCGTCGTTGCCCTGGTTGGTCAGCTCATCGCGTGGGCGGTCCTCGCACTGTGCGGGCCGAGATTTGGGGGGGCGGCTCCGCGCGGCCGATTGACGCGACCTTCCCGAGTCATCATCGCTGCGGCTGCGATAGTCGGCATTGGCCTGTTGGGCTCAGCGTTGCGGCTCTATCAGGTCGAGCCAGCTGCCACCTCAGCTGGAAGCGTGCGGGTTGGGATCGTGCAGGGCAACATTCCGGGCCGCGGCATCGAGGCGATGGGTCGAGCCCGCTCGGTCACCAACAACCACTTGTCCGAGACCATCCACCTGATGACCAAGGTGCGGCTCGGCCAGGAGGCCCGGCCAGACTTTCTGCTCTGGCCGGAGAACTCCACCGACATTGACCCGACCGTGGATCCAATCACCAGGCAGACCGTACAAGCTGCGACGCAGGTTGCCGATCGTCCGATCCTGGTCGGCGCCGTCATGCAAGGGCCAGGTCCCGATGAGCGTCAGACTGCAGCGCTGTGGTGGGACCCGGATCGAGGCGTGCTCGCTCGCTACGACAAGCAGAACCTGGTGCCCTTCGGCGAGTGGATACCCTTCCGTACCCAGCTGCTGCCGCTGATCCCCTTATTGCAGCAAGTGGGTGCGCAGTCGGTGGCCGGCACCCGTCCAGGGGTTCTTGACGTGACGACCGCCGGGCGGCCGATCAAGATCGGCGATGTGATCTGCTTCGAGCTGGCCTACGACCAAACGATCTACCGGTCGATCACTGGTGGTGCCCAGGTGCTTATGGTGCAGAGCAACAACGCGACGTACGGCGGCACCGGACAGATCGAGCAACAGTTCGCCATCACCCGAGCTCGCGCCATGGAGACTCGGCGAGAAATCGCAGTTGCCACCACGAACAGCGTCTCTGGTTTCATCACCCGAGATGGTGCGATCGCGATCCGGACCCGGGAGTTCACAGCGCAGAGCATGGTGGTAGAGATGCCGTTGCGGGACGCGCTAACGCCCGCCATCCGAGTTGCACCATGGTTGGAGCGAGGCCTAGCACTCCTAGCTGTGCTGGCTTGCTTCGCCGCCATTCTGGGTGGCTCCCCAGCGCGATCCGCGCGGAGCGAGCGAGAGCGAGCGCAGCAATCAAAACTAGAGAAAGAGATTCCCGTTGAGCCAATCGATGCCCCCGACGGCCCAGCCCGAGATGGAAGGCGAGACGTCCCACCTCGGAGCTCTCGGACCGATTCTGGTGATCATCCCGACCTACAACGAGTCGGAGAACATCACTCGGATAGTCAGCCGGACCCGTAAGGCAGTGCCGGACGCACACATCCTGATCGCTGACGACAACTCACCCGACGGCACCGGCAAGCTGGCCGATGAGATCGCGGCCTCCGATGACCATGTCCATGTCATGCATCGACTCGGCAAGGAAGGCCTCGGCGCGGCATACCTGGCCGGTTTCGAATGGGGGCTCAACGCCGGCTATGAGGTGCTGGTCGAAATGGACGCCGACGGGTCTCATCAGCCGGAACAATTGCCCCAATTGCTAGACGCGCTCAGCGAAGCCGATCTGGTGCTCGGCTCGCGCTGGGTCAAGGGCGGCGAGGTCCTCAACTGGCCAAAGTCCCGTGAGATCCTCTCTCGCGGTGGAAATCTTTGGACCAGGCTCGCCCTCGGCATCCCGCTACGTGACGCGACTGGTGGCTACCGCGTCTTTCGCCGGAAGACTCTGTTGGGGCTCGGATTGGACGATGTGGCCTCCGCCGGTTACTGCTTCCAGGTAGATCTGGCTTGGCGAGCATTGAAGGCAGGATTTAAGGTCGTCGAGGTTCCCATTACTTTCATCGAGCGGGAGTACGGCGACTCGAAGATGAGCCAGAAGATTGT
>DATCXA010000492.1:0-16949 GCA_036566085.1 Propionibacteriaceae bacterium | reverse complement strand
AGAACGACGGGGTA
The DNA here is from genome assembly GCA_036566085.1 of Propionibacteriaceae bacterium. GTDB lineage: Bacteria > Actinomycetota > Actinomycetes > Propionibacteriales > Propionibacteriaceae > Microlunatus. Next base: position 16,935 of record DATCXA010000492.1, on the reverse strand, counting down.
GCCGATGCGGTTCGCCAGCCGGACCGCCTCATCGACCGTGCGCACCGATTGTGATCGAGGAACCGGCAGGCCTGCAGCCGACAGCAGTGAAAGCGTGAGCTCTTTGTTGCTCGCGATGTCGACGGCTACCGATGAGGTCTGCGAGGTCATGGTGGCCCTAATACGCTTCTGATGGACGCCTTGGCCGAGCTGCACCAAAGAGGCGGTGTTGAGCCGTAGGTACGGAATATCGCGACTCACCGCCTCGTCGACGATCGCCTGAGTAGACGGGCCGAACGCGGTTCGCTCACCGCGGACGATGAAGCTTTCCAACTCCTTGTGGAAGTCGAAGTATGGATCTTCAGCGATGAGGTCGTTGATCAGCCGGACGGCCAGTTCGCCGGCGGCAAGCCCGACCGACTCGTCGTAGTAGGCATAGATCACGTTGTAGCGGCCGCGCTCACCCTTTACTTGCCGCGTCTTGCCGCGGCGCATGTCATGGCCGACCTCCTGCTGCAACTGCAGTGCCACATGCTCGGCGACATGACCGACCCATGTCCCCTCGTGTAGCCGCTCCAGGAAACCGCCGCGGCGGCCCCGGCTGCAGCTGTGGTTCATCAACCCCGGCAGCCGCTCCATCAAACGGTCGGTGAAGCCGAGCAGTTTGTTGGTAGGGAAGTCCTCCAGCACCCCGAGATCAACGACAAGCTGGATGGCCGGTTCGTAATGCCAGATGTTCGGACCCCGGAAGACCCTGCTCGAGATAATCTTGAGATCCGGAGCCGGAGTCGGGACAACGCTTTGGGTCACAAACGCTCCTCACAGGATCTGTTTGCTGTGATCTTGCCACTGATCACTTGGCCGGTCATCTCGCGGCGGCTACGGTTGCCAGCCCAGCTGACGCAGCGTGCCAAGATCATCGGCAGTGACCCAGATCGCTGAGATCTTGTCGTTGCTGAGGGTCAAGACGTCGATGGTGCGGATCTGCACCTTGACTCCAGTTGGCTGGATGATTCCGACTGGGGTCTGGTACGGCCCGGTATGCCAGCCATGCATCACGAAAGCAACAGCGATGTTCTCCTTGTCCTCGACAACCTGCAGCAGCTCGGCCCGCAGCCCGGAGAACGCTCCGTGTAGTGATCGGGCTCTGGACACAAGATCGGCTAGCGAGATGTCCGTGCCATTGACGCGCACTGGATCGGTATAGAGCGCGGCAAACCGATCTTCCATCTGAGCAAGATCGTCAGTGCCCGTCCATGCGACGAAGAGTCGCTCCAGTAACGAGTTCATATCCGCAGTCTTGTCGATAGCAGTTGGTGCTTGATATGTGACTAAATAGTCACATATCATCGAGTCATGGAACCAGGGGGCGATGTCTTTCGGGCACTCGCCGACCCAACCAGGCGGGCAGTACTGGATTCGCTCTTCAATCGGGATGGGCAGACGCTCAATGAGTTGTGCGAAAAATTTCCGGACATGACTCGCTTCGGGGTCATGAAACATCTCGCAGTGCTGGCGGAGGCGAACCTGATCATCACCGCCCGACACGGACGTACCAAGCGGCATTACCTCAATCCCGTGCCCATCGAGCAGGTTGCCAATCGATGGATCAGCAAGTACGCGGCCCGATTCACATCGGCTCTGGTGGCGTTGGACAAGCAGGTCAGCGCCGACGAGGAAACAGAAACGAGAAGGGCAGAATCCGCATGAGCCTTCCGGCGCACGTCTATCAGATCTATATCGCCGCAACACCCAAGCAGGTTTGGGCTGCGATAACCGAGTCAGAGTGGACCCGGCGCTACTTCCATACCGTCGCCTTCGTCGAGCCTCCGCAGCAGGGAAAGCCTTATCTGACGGTCGGCGTCGATGGGCGCCCGGCCGTCGACGGAATCATCGAAGAGATGTTGCCACCGGAAGAGGGTCGTCCGGGCCGCTTCGTCCAGACTTGGCACACCCGCTACGACCCGGAACTGGCGCATGAAGCGGCTAGCCGCGTGGAGTGGACCGTCGAGAACGCTGGTAAGGGCCTGACCCGTGTCCGGCTGGTCCACGGCAACCTCGAACAAAGTCCGCTGACATGGGAGAACGTCAAAGACGGTTGGGTGTGGATCTTGAACAGCATGAAGACGCTGCTGGAGACCGGACAGCCGTTGCCGCGGGTCAGCGAAGAGGAGATCTTGAGCCCAGCCGACCGATCCTGATCGCGGAGTCGCACTCAGCGGCTTCTATTGCGGCGCAAACGCGCGTAGTTGACTGGGGACACGCCTTCGGCGGCAATATCTCGAGCAACCTCGCGCAGATCGTCCTCAGCGGCTTGCGCCTCGACTACTTGGGGGTCTGGGACGAGTGTCTGATGCGCCAGCAAGCTGCGGCTGCTGAGATCAAACTGGCTTCCGGCTGGAAGTACATGGATGAGGGCACCAGATATCAGCAATGGTGCCGTGCGCTTGGCTGCGAAGGCGTTGGAAACCAGATGCTGTCCGTCGACCACCGTGACTGCGCCTCGGCCGATGACTTCGAACCGGCTGCCGTCAGAGATCACTGCGGCGGTGTCCTCGTCGACTCCGATGCCGAGCAATGAGGGAGATTGGGCGACCAGCGATAGCAGCCGCCCGTAACGGTTTCGCTGCTCGAAGTGTTGATCGATGACGACCCCGCGCAGCAAACCGAGTCCGGCAGATAATTGACTCATCCGTTGCTTCGGCGTCGACCCGCCGGCGCCGAACGCGATCATGTGCTCGGCCAGGATGCTAGCGCCTGCCGAGGTGCCGCCAATGGTTGCGCCGCGGTGGTATGCGTCGTGAATGGCGTCGCCGAACGGGGTGCCGGTGATCAAGGAGCTGAGCTTGAGCTGGTTGCCGCCGGTCATGAAGACTGCACCAGCCGCTTTCAGCGGCTCAACAAGATCGGGGTTCCTCGCCTGCGCCCGGCTCTCCGGCCGCAGCGAAATGACTTCCCGGGCCCCCAGAGCAGTAAAGACAGCCTTGTAGACCTCGACTACCTCAGCACCCAGCGAAGAGGCCGACGAAACGACCGCGATCCGCGCATCTGTGCCGCCCGCGGCCGCAACAAAAGCACCCAACACGGTTCGGCGCCGAAGCTTCGCCTCGGCACCGCCGATCGCAAACAGTGTGCCGACCATTGGCGTTACGGGTGCGCCCAGCTAGCGATGGCCTCGTCAAGCGCCTTACCCATGACCCCACGATCCGGGTCGATGCCAATCCAGAGCTCGATGTTGATCGCCCCTTGGTTGAGGAGCATGCCGCGGCCATCGAGGGTCCTTGCAGCCGCTTGACGCGCCCGCTGCAGAAACGAGGTGTCAGGCGGATTCGGGATGACGTCGCAGACCACCAGCCCCATGGGAATCGCGTCAAACGAAAGCGGCACCTCTCCCGAGCCGGGCAGGCCCAGCGAGGTGGCATTCACAACGACGGTGGCAGCTGCCGGCACGGTGAGCCCTTGCCCCCACTCAACAGCCGTGCAGGCAGTGGATGTTTGCGAGTTCACCAGATCCGCAATCTCGGCTGCCTTGGCAAGGTTGCGATTGGCTACCCAAAGCTCAGCTGCTCCGGCGAGCGCCAACTCGACTGCTATTGCACGAGCCGCGCCTCCGGCGCCGAGAATGAGAACTCGCTGTCCCGCCGGTTCGACAAGAGTTCGCAATGAACCGAGAAAGCCCTGACCATCGGTGTTCTCCCCGATCCATCGGCCGTCGCGGCGTACCGCGCAATTCACTGCGCCAATGAGTCGGGCCGACTCGGCGAGCTCATCGAGTAATTCGATCACTGCCACCTTGTGTGGAAGTGAGCAGTTGAAGCCGATCCAACCCATTGCCGTCGCGCCGTGCACCGCATCTGCCAGGTTCTCAGCAGCGACCTCACAGTTGATGTAACGCGCGTCGATGCCGTGATGTGCGTACGCCGCCTCCATCATCGCGACGGTCGGGTTTCCGGCCGCTGGGGTGGAAAACGAGCCCGTCAAAGCGGGGAGCAGGGACATGTGGGCAGCGTAGTAGAGATGTTGGACTGCTCGCTCCGCTCACCCAACCCAGCTGACGGCCGAACCGAGCGCGTCGCCGGCCTTGGCGCGTACCCGGCGCAGCTCCTGGGCGCGGCGGTTGGCCTCAAACGAGGAGATGCTGGCGCCGTCGTTCAGCAAGGCTGCGTCGCAAGCGGCGAGTAGCCGGGTCGCTCGCTGGACTGTTGCTCGCTGGCGCTAGGTGTAGCCGGGCGGCAGCACGGCTGCCGCCGGTGGCTGAGGCAAAGTCCCCGATGCGACGTCCAGTCGGGACAGGGTGGCAGCGGCATCGATAACCACCTCATTCAAGGCTCGTTCCGCCTCAGATGGACTACTCGGCACAAGTGGTCGCTCTGCGCTGAAGATCCGCCACTGGACGGCCTGGCCGACACGTATTGGCACTAGACCGATGCCAGCGGTACTAGCCACTACGGCCTCGCCCTGCTCGACTGCCGCGAGATTGAAGGCAGCTGGGCCGCGAAGCGGTGCAAGAGCTCCCGGTAGCGGTAGCGCGAGGAACCAGCCATCCTGCTCCGCAGTCAGCAGTGATTCCAAAGCGTCGTCCAAGATCGAGGCCTCGAGCGGGTCTAGGCCCAGCACACTCTCGGGGTCGATCACATGATGGGCGACGTCACCGCCGACGATCGCCCGCTCCGCTTGCTCAATGGATTGCCGCCCCCTGATCATCGAATTCAAGTTCGACGTCATGCGGAGCGAGGGCAGGGACTCCATCGCCCCACCGTACGTCCTGGGATCCGGTGGACCGTGCGCAGCGAGGGCAGCAATAAATCCGGATTCCAAGGCGGGATCCGCGCGGAGCGAGCGCAGCGAGCGAAGCAATTAAAACTGTAGGTTGAAGCCATGGCAGCTGTTGTGGACCTGGCTGGCGTAAGCATCGTCCGGAACGGTTCGACCTTGATCAATGACATCACCTGGGAGGTGGACGAGTCAGACCGCTGGGTGGTCATCGGACCGAACGGGGCGGGCAAGACGACACTGCTGCAGGTGATCTCAGCACAAATTCATCCCACGGACGGGGTAGCCGGGCTGCTTGGCGAGGTGCTCGGCACGGTAGACGTCTTCGAGCTGCGGCCGCGCATCGGGCTTACGTCTGCTGCCCTGGCGGAGCGCATTCCACGTAGCGAACGGGTTCACGACGTCGTCGTCTCGGCCTCGTACGCCGTGGTCGGCCGGTGGCGTGAGCAATACGACGAGCTGGACCACGAACGAGCCGATGAGCTGCTCGCTCAGCTACACATAGAGCGCCTCGCCGATCGCACGTTCGGCACTCTCAGCGAAGGTGAGCGGAAGCGGGTCCAGATAGCTCGCGCCCTCATGACAGATCCCGAACTGCTGCTGCTCGATGAGCCCGCCGCAGGCCTTGATCTGGCTGGCCGCGAGTCGCTGGTCAACGCCCTCGGCGAACTCGCGCAAGATCAATACGCCCCTGCCATGGTCTTGGTTACCCATCACGTAGAGGAGATTCCGTCCGGCGTCACGCACGCGATGCTGCTGAAGGAGGGCAGCATCGTTGCCGCTGGACCGTTGCGGGAAACCTTGACTGCTGACAACCTGACGAAGACCTTCGATCTCGAGCTGAGTCTCGTTGAGGCTGACGGTCGATGGACCGCTCGGGCGCTTTAGCCGACTGGCACCATGGAAGACGAGGATAACCACGTCTGGAGAAGCAAATGGAGGTGAACTTGACCGACTGGCTAGGTGACAATTCCTGGGCGATCTGGCTGAGTCTCGCCTTTCTGCTGGGCGTCGCCGAAATCATGTCGCTTGACCTAGTGTTGATCATGCTTGCGGTGGGAGCACTGGCTGGAGCCGCCGTAGCGCTATTCGCTCCTTCGCTGTGGTGGCTGCAGATCCTGTCTGCCACAGCCGTCAGCATCAGCATGCTTTTGCTGCTGCGGCCAACGTTGCTCGCCAAGGTGCGCAGCATGCCCGGCTATCGATCCTCAGCCGACAAGATGGTCGGCAGTAGCGGGGTAGCCGTCTCCCAGATCGACAAATCCGGCGGTGAGATCAAGGTAGATGGGCAGAGTTGGACGGCCCGTCCCTACTCCTCCGACGTAGTAATCGAGCAAGGCACCGAGATCGAGGTCTATGAGATCGACGGGGTCATTGCTGTCGTCTACCCCAAGCATGGGCTACTCCCCTAGCCTAGAGAGAAGGAAGATAGTGGATCTCGCGTCGTTGATCGTCGTCTTGGCCGTGGCGCTGGCGGTGATTTTCTTCATAGGTAACGCAGTCCGAGTCATCCGCCAGCAGCGGGTCGGTATCGTCGAGCGGCTCGGAAAGTTCAAGCGCACACTGGAGCCTGGGCCGCATCTGGTCGTGCCGCTGTTTGACAAGGTTCGCTACAACATGGACATGCGGGAGAACGTCGTACCGTTCCCGCCGCAGGGCGTGATCACTGAGGACAACCTGATGGTCGGTATCGACTCAGTGATCTACTTCCAGATCATCGACCCCGTGCGCGCGGCGTACGAGGCCCAGGACTACATCAAGGCGATCGAGCAGCTCACCATGACGACTCTGCGTAACATCATCGGCGGGCTTGATCTTGAGCAAGCGCTGACGAGCCGTGAGGAGATCAACCAGAAGCTCCGCATCGTGCTTGACGAGGCAACGGGCAAGTGGGGCATCAAGGTCAACCGTGTCGAGCTCCGCGCTATCGAGCCTCCGGCCACCATTCGGGACGCGATGGAGAAAGGTGCTCGGGCAGAGCGGGACAAGAGGGCGGTGATCCTGCTCGCTGAGGGGCAACGGCAGTCGCAGATCCTGTCCGCCGGTGGTGAAAAGGAGTCGGCGATCCTGCGGGCACAAGGCGACCGCGAGGCGGCCGTGCTGCGAGCTCAGGCCGACCGGCAGGCGCAGATGCTGCGCGCTGAGGGCGAGGCTCAAGCAATCACCACGGTCTTCAACGCCATCCACGCTGGACAGCCCGACCAGGCGCTGCTCGCCTACCAGTACATGCAGATGCTGCCAGCGATCGCTCGGGGTGACGCCAACAAGGTCTGGGTCGTACCCAGTGAGCTGAACGACGCACTCAAGGGGCTTGGCAGCGTGGTCGGCAAGGTTGCTTCCTCCGCCATTCCAGACGCTACTCAGGGCGAGTTCACTGCGCCGGCAAAGATCGACGTGCAAAAAGAGATCGAGAGGCAGAACGCCGCGGAGGAAGAAGCCGCGCGGCGTACCGTCGAAGAGGCCATCCAAGAGGCGGAGGCGCTGGAGCGTCCAGGGCGTTCTGAGAGGCCAGCAGCGCTGGAGTTACCTGAGAAGGAGCCGACGTCGGCGACCCCGAACGGCCGGTACGAGTGGGAAAGCGAGCCTAATCTGACTCAGTGACCTGGCTGGACCTCTTGGCGCTGCTCGGAGCTGGTGGGTTCGCAGGATTGATCAATACCGTTGTCGGCTCGGGGACGTTGATCACCTTTCCGACGCTGCTGGCGCTTGGCGTGCCACCGGTGATCGCCAATGTCTCCAATACCGTGGGTCTGGCTCCAGGCTCGGTGTCAGGCGCGTGGGCCACGCGCCGGGAACTCGGCGGTCAGCGCCGGAGGGTGCTTTGGTTGGGATCGGCCTCGCTGCTGGGCGGAATCGCGGGCGCAGTTTTACTGCTGTGGCTGCCTTCAGAGGCGTTTGACGCCATCGTCCCGGTGCTTATCGGTTTGGGTTGCGTACTAGTGATCTTGCAGCCTGTCATCTCCAAACGACTCGCCATCCGTCGGGCACGGCTTGGTCTGGATGCTGATCATGTGCATGGCCCAGTGCTGCTGTGGCTTGGCGTAGCGGTCACCGGCATCTATGGCGGGTACTTTGGAGCGGCCCAGGGCGTGCTGTTAATTGCCATCCTGGGCATCGGCTTTGCCGAATCGTTGCCCCGCATCAATGCGATCAAGAACGTGCTGGCGACCATCGTCAATGGGATCGCCGCCGTGGTGTTCGTGATCGTTAGCCAGGTGAACTGGCCTGCGGCCATCGCGATCGCCGTCGGATCGGTCCTTGGCGCTCAGGTAGGTGGCCGGGTGGGCCGCAAGCTGCCCCCGATGGTTTATCGAGTGATCATCGTTGCCGTCGGCATCGCCGCGATCGTCAGCTTGTCGAGCTGAGCGCGAGAGCCAAGGTCTCGGCGTTCGGCAGGGTTGCGGCGGACGGCCCTGGCATGGCGATCTTGCTCCCCCGGATCCCGCTACCAACAACGATCATGTTCAGACGTGCTACCGCTTCATCGACGAGGATGGGCCAGGTGGGTGGAAGGCCGATCGGGGTTATGCCGCCGTACTCCATGCCAGTTTCGCGTACGGCGTCGTCCATTCCGGCGAAAGAGATCTTGCGCACCTCGAGCCGCTTGCGGATCACCCTGTTGACGTCGGCTCTATCGGTGGCGCGGACCAGGCACGCTGCCGTCACGGACAACTCGGCGCGGCGCCCGGCTACCACCACACAGTTCGCAGAGACGTCCAAGGGCACGTCGTACGTGGCACAGAAGTCCGCCGTGTCCGCTCGGTTGGGGTCGATGGGAGCGACAAAGCATTCCAGCCCGAGCTCGGCGATCGCGACCCTGACAGGGCGGCCCAGGAGTTCGGGGTGGTCGAGTGCAGGTTGCCAGTCCAGCGTTCCGACGATGTGCATCAGGGGAGGATCATAGTGAGGCTGAGCATTACCGATGCCGAGGACCCGCGTCTGGCCGACTATGTCCGACTTCGAGAGACCTCACTTCGCCAGCACCTGGAGACGAAGCATGGGCTCTTTATCGCTGAGGGTGAGAAGGTCATCCGCCGGGCCATCGATGCCGGCTTTCGGCCTCGGTCGTTCTTGCTCGCTGAGCGCTGGCTTGGCGGCCTGCGCTCCGTGCTTGATCGTTGGCCTGAGGTGCCGGTCTTCGTGGTCACCGAGCAGCTGGCTGAGCAGATAACGGGATTCCATGTCCATCGCGGTGCGCTGGCTTCGCTGCACCGCGAGCAACGGCATCGTGTTACAGACATTCTCGGGATGCATCGTCTGGTCGTCTTGGAAGACATAGTCGACCACACCAATGTCGGGGCCATCCTCCGGAATGCAGCCGGCTTGGGCTGGGACGGCGCCCTACTATCGCCGCGCACGGCCGATCCGCTGTATCGCCGATCGATCAAGGTGAGCATGGGCGCTGTCTTCTCACTGCCGTGGGCGCGACTGGAGACCTGGCGTGATGCGCCCGAGCAGCTGGCGTCTGCCGGCTTCATGACGGTAGCGCTCAGTCCGGCGCCGGAGGCGTTAGAGCTCAAGGCGTTAGCTGAAAACATAAGATCGGAGACCAGGGTCGCGGTGATGTTGGGCACCGAGGGGCCCGGTCTATCGCAACGCTGGTCCGAGGGCGCAACCCTACGAGCTCGCATTCCGATGTTCGCGGGCATTGATTCGCTGAACGTGGCCGCCGCGTCGGCGATTGCCTGCTACGCGCTGTCTGCCCGCGGCGTCACCGGCCAGTCGTCTGGATAGAGGTCAGCAGCATCCTCGTGCAGCGCGTACAGCTTCTTACGGGCCCGACCGGAGAGCCGGTCGCCGAACACAATGCCGTTCAGGTGGTCGGTCTCGTGCTGCAGGCAACGAGCCAACAGGCCAGTACCAACCACCTCAACCTTTTCACCGTTCTGGTCGAAACCGCGACATATGGAGTTGTCGGGTCGGGCTAGCTCGATATAGGCACCGGGTAGGGATAGGCAGCCCTCGTCGGCGGAGTGCAGTTTGCGCTCTTTGCCTTCGGGCAGGATGACCTCAGCGTTGCACATCACCCCGACATGCCTGACCTGCTCATCGTCGGGGCAGTCGTAGACGAAGACAGCCAAATCGATGCCTACCTGGGTAGCGGCCAGGCCGACGCCTTCCGCCGCGTACATGGTGGCAAACATGTTCCGAACGAGATCCAGCAGTTCGTCGTCAAACTCAGTCACGGGACGAGTGGGCCGGTGCAAGATCGGGTTTCCCCAGCGGACGATCGGCAAGATCGTGCCGCCGGTTCTCAACTCGTCGACGGTGCTGGTCTGAGATGGCACGCCGGTGAGGGTACCGCGTGCCGCGCTTGGAATGCGCGCTCCTGTGTTTGAGAGTGGTCATTGTGGCCGAGTCCGGATTGCCGCCGCAGTTCGAGGCATTGCTGACGAGCTATCTGCGCCATTTGCGAAGCCAGCGCAACATGGCTGAGCACACCGTGCGCGCCTACCGCACCGATTTGCTGAATCTCTTCACTCATCTCGGTCGGCTCGGTATCGACTCCCTGGACAAGGTCGACTTGAGGGCGCTACGCAGCTGGCTTGCAAAGCAGCACACTGTTGGGCACGCCCGGACCACCCTGCAGCGACGAGCGGCCGCTGCGCGAGTGTTCTTCGCCTGGGCTCACGAGACGGGCCAGGTGACCACAGATCCAGCGGCAAACTTGCGCTCTCCCAAAACCACTCGGGTACTGCCGCCAACCCTGGACCGGGCGACCGCAGCTCAAATGCTTGATGAGGCAATCGCTAGCGCGAGAGAAACCGGCGGACCAGCCGCCGCTCGAGATGTTGCCATCTTGGAGGTCTTGTACTCCACGGGCATCCGAGTCTCAGAGTTATGCGGTCTCGACCTCAATGATCTTGATCGGGAACGCCGGGTGATCCGAGTCTTCGGCAAGGGCAGCAAAGAGCGAACTGTTCCTCTCGGTGCGCCGGCCCTTCGTGCCGTCGATGCCTGGCTGGCGAAGGCCCGGTCCCAACTCATGACTGATCAGTCCGGCCGGGCAGTGTTCATCGGCGATCGCGGCAAGCGGATCGACCCTCGTGTGGTACGCCGGATCGTCCATCGGTCCCTCAGGATGACCGAGGGGGCGCCCGATCTCGGTCCCCACGGACTGCGGCACGCCATGGCCACCCATCTGCTGGAGGGTGGTGCTGACCTGCGCAGTGTGCAGGAAATGCTCGGCCACGCATCGCTGGCAACGACGCAGATCTACACGCACGTGACGAACGAGCGGCTGCGATCGGCTTTTGAACAGGCTCACCCGCGGGCCTAACGCTCCCAGCTGTTGTCATAGCCAGCTCATCGGGTTGCTGAGTCGTCCGTTGAGCCACACCATCAGGTGCAGGTGACAGCCCGTCGAGAAACCTGTACTACCGACCTCACCAATCACCTGGCCCCGATTGACGCGCTGGCCGGGCCGGACCAGATAGCGCGAGGCGTGGTTGAAGGCGGTCTGCACGCGCACCCCGTCAACGCCGCCATGGCCGAGGAACAGCCTGTTGCCGTATGCCGGGCTGAAATAGGCGCGCGTGACGACTCCTTTGTACGGCGCACGTATCGCGGTGCCGCATGCGGCACCGAAGTCAGTGCCGTCATGCAGCTTCCAGGCCTTGAGCAACGGATGCATCCGCATCCCAAAGGCGGAGGTCACCGGACTTGTAACCGGATAAAGGAATCCGTGACTTCCCGGTCGCCCGCCTGAGTCCATGATCGCGGCATGCCGACTGGCCGATACAGCCGCCGCCCGTGCCGCAGCCTCGCGCTTCACAATCTCCCGCTGAGCCTCAGCTACCAGGCGCAGCCGGCCACCAGGACCGCCAACGAGAAGCAGCGGATCGAGATAGTTCTTGCCCTCACGCAATCCCCAGTGCAAGCAACCCTGACAGTGTCCACCCGTGCCGAGCACCCCGACCACTTGTCCAACCGCCACGCGTTCACCGACGCGCAGTGTGCTGATCACCGGCTCGTATGTGGTGCGGACGCCACCGTGATCAATGCTGATCACTGGTTTGCCGGCGATCGATCCGACGAAGGCCACTACGCCGCTCGCGGCCGCAAGAATTGCCTGACCGGGCTGAGCGACAAGATCAACACCCCGATGGCCCGATCCCCAGACAACCGTTGGGGGATCGAATCCTCGCCGCACCACGGGCGTGCCGTTCAGCGGCCAGCCGGCAGGCGTCGGCAGTTGAGAGGCCGCGTCAGCGGGAGTTGGAATAGCGAGCACACAGAGGCAGATCAGAACGAAGAGTGCCAACCGAACGCGTCGGCCAAGTGCTCGCATGCTTGGAGTCTTCGGATCATCGCGCTAATCGTGCAGCGGTTCGGAAATCTGTGGATGCCGCTGGTCGGTCCGCCTTCGGCTGTGGACAACCCCAAGCAGATCGAGCTCTGGGTCAGACACCCAAAACGTGCGTGACCTGCGACGCTCGCATAGACTCGGCTAGGCAGACCTGCCATCAGGTCTGACTTCGCATGCTTGCCTGTCGGTCTGGCGACCGGGCGGCACAATCGGTCTCGACTTGACAGAGCAGGTCGAGTGCGTGCCGCGCAAGCATCAGGCAGCGTCGAAAAGTTCGGCGCTGAACAACCGGACGCCGGTGCAGGCATGTGCCGGCAAGGAGGGAACGCGGCCATGGCCGTCGTCACTACGCGACAGCTCCTCGAAAGTGGCGTCCACTTCGGACACCAAACCCGCCGTTGGAATCCGAAGATGAAGCGGTTCATCTTCACCGAACGCAACGGCATCTACATCATCGATCTGCAGCAGTCACTGACCTACATCGATCGCGCGTACGCCTTCGTGAAGGACACGGTCGCCCGTGGCGGGCAGGTGCTCTTCGTTGGCACCAAGAAGCAGGCCCAGGAGGCGATTGCCGAACAGGCCACGCGGGTCGGCATGCCGTACGTCAACCAGCGCTGGCTAGGTGGGATGCTGACGAACTTTCACACTGTGATTAAGCGCATCCAGCGGCTCAAGGAGCTGGAGGGGCTGGACTTCGACGACATCGCAGCATCCGGTCTGACAAAGAAGGAACTGCTCGGGCTACGTCGAGAGAAAGAAAAACTGGAGCGCACCCTTGGCGGCATTCGAGACATGACCAGGCCTCCGCAGGCAGTCTGGATCGTCGACACCAAGAAGGAGCACCTGGCGGTCGACGAGGCTCGCAAGCTGCGGATCCCTGTGATCGGCATCTTGGATACCAACTGTGATCCCGATGAGGTCGACTTCGCGATCCCGGGCAACGATGACGCCATTCGCTCGGTCTCGCTGCTGACCCGAGTGATCGCAGATGCGGTTGCCGACGGCCTCATGGCACGCTCCGGTGCGCAAACCGGTGCTGAAGCCGAACTGGAGCCGATGCCGGACTGGGAACGTGAGCTACTTGCCGCGTCTCAGGAGCCTGCGCCGTCGACACCGCATGAGGCGCCAGCGCCCGACGCCGCTCCGGTGCCAGCTGATGAGCAGCCGGAGGAAGCTGCTGTCGAGGCGGAGGAGGAAGCGGACAAGGAGCTCGATCTGGAGCTGCAGTCCGACAATCCGGACCCCGAAAACGTCTACAACCCAGCCACGGGGTCAACCCACAGCTGAGACTCCCCACCAATACGAGAACGAGGACCATCCAACACATGGCAACGATTTCCGCTGCTGAAGTAAAGAAGCTTCGAGACGCGACCGGCGCAGGCATGATGGATTGCAAGCGGGCGCTGAGCGAAGCTGATGGCGACTTTGACAAGGCGATTGAAATTCTGCGCGTTAGCGGCCAGGCCAAGGCGGCCAAGCGCGGCGCAGAACGGTTGGCGACGAACGGACTGGTGGCATCAGCCGACGGTGCGTTGCTCCAGCTGGGGGCTGAGACCGATTTTGTGGCGAAAAATCAGGCGTTTCAGTCTTTGGCGGACGACGCGGTGAAGGCCGTGGCGGCGAGCAAGGCCGACAGCGTGGAGGCTGCGAATGCGGCAGTGCTGCCGTCTGGGCAGACTCTCCAGGAGGCGGTTGATGAGCTGGCGGCCAAGATCGGCGAGAAGCTCGAGGTGAGCGCGGTCGCCTACTTTGACGGCCAGACCGTGGTGTATTTGCACCGCCGAGCCTCTGATCTTCCTCCGCAGGTCGGGGTGCTGGTCGAATACGAGGGGTCTGATCCGACTGCCGCTCGCGGCGCCGCCATGCAGATTGCGGCGATGCGACCGCAGTACATCAGCCGTGACGATGTTCCGGCCGAACTCGTGGAGAATGAACGGCGGATTGCAGAGGCGTCTGCGAAGGAGGAGGGCAAGCCTGAGCAAGCTCTTCCCAAGATCGTCGAAGGTCGCCTGAACGCCTACTTCAAAGACGTTGCGCTGCTCGATCAGCCCTCAGTGATCGATCACAAGATTTCCTTCGGCAGGCAGCTCGACGAGGCAGGCATCAAGGTGCTGCGGTTCGTACGGTTCGAGGCGGCCGGCGCATAGTTAGATCGCGCCGGCTGGCGACAGCTCCACGACAGAGAAGGGAACCGGCGGGTGAATGGTCCGTACAAGCGCGTGATGTTGAAGCTCTCGGGTGAGGTCTTCGGTGGCGGAAAGGTCGGCGTCGATCCCGATGTTGTGGCAGGACTTGCCAAGCAGATCGGCATTGTCGTTCAGATGGGTGTTCAGGTCGCGGTCGTGGTGGGCGGCGGCAACTTCTTCCGTGGTGCGGAGCTGCAGCAGCACGGTATGGAGCGCGACAGAGCCGACTACATGGGCATGCTGGGCACGGTGATGAACTGCCTGGCCTTGCAGGATTTCTTGGAGAAGGTCGGCGTTCAAACCCGCGTCCAGACCGCGATCACGATGGGACAGGTGGCCGAGCCCTACATCCCGCGCCGCGCCGAGCGGCATCTGGAGAAGGGCCGTGTGGTCATCTTCGGCGCCGGCTCGGGCATGCCGTACTTCTCCACTGACACCGTAGCGGCACAGCGAGCCCTCGAAATCAGCGCTGAGGTGCTGTTGATGGGCAAGCAGGGCGTCGACGGCGTCTATTCGGCTGATCCCCGCAAACACCCGGACGCGATCAAGTTCGACGAGCTCACCTACGACGAGTACCTCGCACAAAACCTCAAGGTTGCCGATGCCACCGCGATCAGCATGGCTCGCGATTACAAACTGCCGATGATCTTCTTCAGCCTCGATACCGACGGCACAATCGTCCGCGTGGTGTCGGGTGAGAAAATCGGTACGATCGTCCACGCCTAAGGAGCAGACACCTGTGATCGCCGACACCATGCGCGAAGCCGAGATCAAGATGGCGAATGCAGTCGAGTACGCCAAGGAGGAGTTCGCAACCATTCGTACCGGTCGGGCTCACCCGGCGATCTTCGCCAAGCTGACCGCCGACTACTACGGCGCGCCCACTCCGCTCCAGCAACTGGCGACCTTTCACGCTCAAGATGCTCGTGTCATGCTGATCACGCCGTACGACAAGAACTCTTTGAGCAGCATCGAGAAGTCAATCCGCAACTCAGATCTCGGCGTAAATCCGTCCAACGACGGCACCAGCATTCGAATCACTCTTCCGGAGCTCACTGAGGAGCGCCGCAAGGAATACATCAAGTTGGCCAGACATAAGGCCGAAGAGGCGCGCGTCTCGGTCCGCGGCGCCCGCCGCGCAGCCAAGGAGGCCCTGGACCGGATGGTCAAGGACAAGGAAGTCGGTGAAGACGAGGTGGTGCGGGCTGAGAAGCAACTGGACGCCGCCACCCGCAAGCACACCGACGCTATCGACGATGTTCTGAAGCACAAGGAAGCCGAATTACTCGAGGTTTGATGACTGAGTCACCGGCCGTGCCTGCGGAGACGCATGGCCGCGCCGGCCGCAACCTGCCGGCCGCGATCGCAATCGGAGTCGGACTTGGCGCGTACGTCGTGCTCAGCTTGCTCTATCTCAAGCCTGCCTTCGTTGTGTTAGTCGCTGTCGCACTGGTGCTGGCTTCGGTGGAGCTGCATGAGGCACTGAAAAAGCAGGGCATGACATCGGCGATCATTCCGATTGCTGTCGGCAGCGTGGCGATCTCATTTGGCTCTTTCTTTGCGGGGCGTCAGGAGCCGGTGGTCTTCTCCACCACCAGCGTGCTGTTGGCGTCGCTGGCCCTGACAGTGCTGGCCAGCCTGATCTGGCGAATGCCGAAGGGCGTGGCAGGGTTTGTCAGCGACGCCGCTGCCAGTCTGTTGATCATCGCCTATGTGCCGTTGCTGGGTTCGTTCGCGGCCTTGATGCTTGCCGAAGGGCAAGGTGTTGCCCGGGTAGTGACCTTTCTGCTGATCGTGGTGATGAGCGACACCGGTGGCTACATCGCTGGAGTGCTGTTCGGCAAGCATCCAATGGCGCCCAAGATCAGTCCGAAGAAGTCCTGGGAAGGGGTAGCCGGATCCCTCATCTTGGGTACCGCAGCCGGCATCTGTATGGCGATCTTCGCTCTCGATGTGCCGTTCTGGGTGGGCATCATTCTTGGAGTCAGCTTGGTCGCGGTGGGCACGTGCGGCGACCTGATCGAATCGATGATCAAAAGAGATCTTGGCATCAAGGACATGAGCTCGTTCCTGCCGGGGCATGGCGGAGTGATGGATCGTCTTGACTCACTACTCGTTGCCGCCCCGGTAGCGTGGCTCATCATGTATGTGTTTGTCCCGGGCGGATGAACCTACCGCTCGTGTTTGAGGCGCCTCCTCGTGGACAGCCTCCACGTCATTGGGCCGATCTGAATCCCGCCCAGCGTCGCGAGTACGTCGAAGCGATGGGTCAGCGCGCCTATCGGGCGAGGCAGCTCTCAGCACATTACTTCGAGGGTTTGCGAGACGACCCGGCTGAGTGGACCGACCTTCCCAGTGGCGTACGTGAGGCGCTGGCTGCAAAGTTCATGCCGCGGTTGCTGACGCCAGTCCGCGACCTCAGAAGCGACGGCGACACCACGGTCAAGACCTTGTGGCGGATGTACGACGGTGCACTCGTCGAGAGCGTGCTGATGCGTTACCCGGACCGGGTCACGATGTGCGTTTCAAGCCAGGCTGGATGCGGAATGGCCTGTCCATTTTGCGCAACGGGTCAGGCCGGCCTACAACGCAACATGAGTACCGCGGAGATCGTCGAGCAGGTGATGGACGGTGAGCGGAAGCTGCGCCGCGGCCGGGTTCCCGGCGGTAACGGGCGGGTCCGCA